>JAISEQ010000180.1 GCA_031264045.1 Deltaproteobacteria bacterium | reverse complement strand
CGAAATCTTATAATTACACCATAAATTAATTAATTTTGCTAATTTAAGTTATATCGAAGTTTGAGTGGCGTCCAACTAAGGTTATGAATTTTAAGATTTTTCCGAAACGCATGTTCAATTCCTGTTTTCAGGTCGAACCAGAACGGAAGTCGGCAGTTTGCCGGCGGACAGTTTCTGATCGGCTGTCCCCTCGCGGCTCCGCGACATGATGATTAGCCAGGACGTCTCGCCGGAAATCTTCGGCCCCCGAAATCCCTGCCGTACCGGTTCCGGAGCCCCCGGTCCATCCAGCATTTCCCAGGCTCCCCGATCCAGGCGGAAGGGGGGCCGGATCACGGGACCAGGATCCTGCCGGCGGGCAGCAATGACGCCGACTCCCCTCCGGGCTGCCCGCCGGGCCGAAGCCTTCCGGCCCGGAAGCCTTCAGCCTCGGAAGTCTCCGGGCACCGCTCCCGATGCGCCGGAGCTGGCGGGATTCCCTATGCGGACACCGGCGGGGAGCCGGCCGTTCCGGGCAAGCTGGACATCTCGCCTTGCCGGGGTCAACACCTGGCGAAGCCCCTTGGATCGGGCGGCTGCCCTGTCCCGTCCCGTCCTGTCCCCGACCGCTCCGAGGCGGGTTCGGCGGGCTTCCGTGCCGTCATCCAGCCCCCGGCCTCCGCGCGTTCGGCGGACGCGGCTTCCCGCCCGTCTCCGGCTCCGGCCGGGAAGCGGGCATTTCAGCCGGGCCCGCGCAGAAACTTCAGGTTGAAGCCAGCCTCCTTGTGTCCCTGGTCCGCCGCCATCTTGAACCACCTCTCGGCCTCGCGGGGGTCCTCCGGCCCGCCTTCGCCCAGAAGGCACATGACGCCCAGGTTGTACTGGGCGCGGGGGTCCCCGGCGACTGCGGCCTTCCTGAAGCAGTCGCGGGCGTCGGCGTAGCTCAGTCCGACGCCCTCGCCGGTGCCGTACATGGTCCCGAGGTTCAGCAGGGCCAGGTGGAAGCCGCCTCCTGCCGACTTCCGGTACCACTCCGCGGCCATGCGGTGGTTCTGGAGCACCCCCAGTCCGGAGTAGTAGATGAGCCCCAGGTTGAACTGGCACTCGCTGTCCCCCTGGTCGGCGGCCTTGATGTACCAGTGAACGGCATCCGGGTAGCTCCGTTCGGTGCCCCAGCCCCGGAAGTACATGGATCCGGCGAAGGACTGGGCGGGCCTCAGACCCTGTTCGGCGGCCTTCAGCGCCCATTCCAGGGCGTCCGAGTCGCTCTGGGGCACGTCGGTGCCCTCCATGTACATGACCGCCAGCCTGAATTCCGCCTCGGGTATCCCCTTTTCGGCGTGGGCCAGGACGGTCTCGAAACGCTCTTCCTCGTAGTTCATGGCGGCTCCATGGAGTGTAGCTGAGCCGGCCGGCGGGGGGCAGGTGCCCGGGCCCGCCCGCGAAGGCTCCGCGCGGGGGCTGGGCGGCCCAGGGGGGGCCGCGGGTCTCGGGATTTGCGGACGCCCGGAACGGCCCGGCGATCGGGGCCCCGGGCGCCTTCCGGAACAGGGGGAGCGGGACGGCGCGACGGCCGGTTCGCCCCTCGGTCGGGACTCTTGAGAGAGGAGCGCCTGCGGCCGAGTCTCCGGGGTTCCGGGGGACTCCCCCGGGGAGCGGTCCGGCGTTCTGAAGCGGAAAGTTCTATCAGATACACAAATTGGAAAAACTGTGCTATACAGAAGGAGAGTGTTGCCTAATTACGCTCAATTAGCGTTAGTTTTTCGGATTCGCGCCATATCCCGGAGCCGCTTGTCCCGCGCCTGGCCGGTGCCGGACGGGGAGGCGGGGCACGGGGTCCCGCAGGCCATATTGTATCCGGAGGGATGGGATTTGCCAAACTTCGCCTGCCACCTTGCCGTGGGCGCGGTCTCCTCGGCCCTGGCCGTGGCTTACGGGGACGCCCTCTACGACTTGGGGAACTCCTGTTCGACGCTGGCCTTCCTGGCCGGTGTCTCCGGGTCGCTTCTGCCGGATCTGGACTCCGACGCCTCCAAGACGTTGAGGCTGTCCGGGGTCGTGGCGGGGCTGGGGGCCGCGGCCGCCGCCGCGGGCTTCGCCCTGTCGCCGGGGAACTTCCTGAACCGCCCCTGGCAGCCGGCGCATGTGGCCGTCGCCGCCCTGGGGGCGTTTCTCCTGTTCAACACCCTCATGATAGGGCTTCTCAAACGATACACCGTGCACAGGGGGCTATTCCACTCGCTGTCGGTGCCGTTCCTCTACGCCGGGTTGTGGGCGGTGCTGTGCACCGGCATGGGCCGCAGGACGGTCTTCGCGGTGTGGGTCATGGCCGCTGGGGGGGTGTTCGTGCATCTGCTGCTGGATGCCGCCAAGAGCCGGTCACTTAACCCCCTCAAAGTATACACCCAGGATTTTGCCGCCTCCACCCGGCTGTGGATAGGCACGGCCATGGTGAACTTCCTGGTGCTCGTGAACCCATTCGTCCCCGCCTGAGCCGTGCGGAGGGGCATGGCGCCCTTCCGGGATTTCCTGCCGGCCTCCCGCCCTCGCGGCGATTCCCCCGCCGCCCCCGCGAGCCGCCTGCGGCTCCCGCCCCTCCTCCCTCCCCCCGGCTCCCGGCTCCCGCCCTCACGGCGATTCCCCCGCCGCCCGCTGAAGTTGTCTAGCGCCCTCCGGTCATTTTCCTCCCTGAATTCTTGCCGGACCGGTCCCCTCAGGCCTTCCGGATACCCCTCCCGTCTGACGGGGCCCCGCGTCCCCAAGGCGGCTCCCGTTCTGGGTTTCCCGCCGGTCCGAGGCCGGTCCGGCGCCCCCCCGTCCCCGTCTGGCGTCCGGCGGCGGACGGTTTCCCTGGGGGAGGGGAGGCAGGGCCGGCCGTCCTGCCGGGAGGTTTGCGGGGAAAACCCGACGGAACGGAAAAGTGTTTTCTTGTCTATATTTTGGCTGCGGTCCCGGGGGGGGCTCTTCGAAACGGCCCGGTTTATTCCGGGCCAGCGCGGTCCGGGCTAATTTCTTGACAAATCCCCGTGGCGGCGAAGGGCCGTATCCGGCGTTGACAAGCCGATCCCGTGGGTGATATAAATCCCGCCATGCATTCTTATTGCGAATAAGAATCAATAGCAATTTCTCCTGCTGATAAAGAGATTCAGTTAGGATTGACGGTTCGGGCTATTGAGAATCAGTTTAGATCCGCCTCCCCGCCCGGCGCCCCGCGAAGGGGTCCCGCGGCCCCCGCCGCCCCGAAGGCGCCGGGTCCCCGCCTGAAAGGGCCATCCTTCATGACCAAGACACTTACGGCTTTGATCCTCGCGGCCATCCTGGGCCTCTTCCTGCCTGCGGCCCTGTCCGCCGAC
>JAISEQ010000026.1 GCA_031264045.1 Deltaproteobacteria bacterium | reverse complement strand
CGCATGCGCCACAAGTGGCTCGAGGACGGCGGAAAGGACATGACACAGAGGGCCCGCGAGAAGGCCAAGCAGATTCTCACCTCGCACAAGGCCCTGCCCATCCCCGAAGACGCGCGCCTTAAAATCCGCGAGCTCATAAACGAGCAGGAGAAGAAGCGCAACCTGCCCATCTCCTCCGAGTAACGCCTCCCTAAACGGCTGAAAGCCCCGCCATTCCACGCCGGGGCCGCCAAGGAGGCGGTCCCGGCAGGATACGGCGGGGCCCCAGGCCGGAGCCGAAACGCTTCCGGCAGGCTACCGGAATATGCGCGGGGAATACTGGCAACCGAAACATGGGCGGGGGAACCGCTGACAGGCAGTCTGTACCAGAAACCTATCATAAATCCAAAACGAAATCTTCCAGACGCCGAAATGCCTGGTCCGATGCCGCAACTTGCCTTAAAGACGAAAAATTAAATTCGGAGACCCTAAAACCATGCATGAGAAACGGAAGGATCCGGTAAGGGAAGGCCGAAAAGCGGAGGGATCGGCCATTGGGAATGAATCAAGAATTGTTAACAATAACGAAGAATGAAATATAATCGAGAAGAATACAGAAAATAGAATTAATGACGAATGGAAGAATGAACTAGGGAAGGAGGCAGTCAGTCCTAAAGGCAGGCGGAAGTGAGGCCGGCGACGAGGTTCGGGCGGTCCACCGGATCCCTCAGGCTGACGGCAGGAAACAGGCAGACGGTTCTCAGCAGCACGGAACGATGAGCATGCGGTAAACCTTCAGCTATTCACCGCGGCCGTTTCACGCAACATGCCCCGCTTCGCCACGGCGGCTTCTTAAAATTTTCCGGGCTTTTCGGCTCCCCGCGCAGAGGGAAGCCCAGGGCCTTCGCACGGCGGGAATCCCGCCTCCGACACTGTGCGGACTCCGCACGAGACTTTGACATGGACTTTTCCAGCGAGCAGATGAAACGCCTGACCGAACTCGGGAGCGACCCTGAGGACATACCCGGCGGCTTCTCCGACAAGGCCGAGGCCAACCGCGCCTTCCAGTCGCTGGAGAAGGCCGCCGCCCGCCTCTGCGCCGAGGGGGTGCTCCGGCACATGCGGGACGTGCGCCGGCCGGAGGTTTCAGTCCTCTCGGAAACGCTCTCGAAGGCGCTGGCCGATTTCGGCTTCACCGAGGTGGCGACCCCCCTCACGGTCTCGCGCCGCTTTCTGGAGCGCATGGGCATCGGACAGGATCACCCGCTCATGGAGCAGATCTTCTGGGTCGGAAAAAACCGGGCGATGAGGCCCATGCTCGCGCCCAACCTCTACTACGTGATGGTGGACCTGCTGAGGATAGCCCCGAGGCCCGTCTCGATTTTCGAAATCGGTACCTGCATGCGCCGCGAGACCAGGGGGGCGAGCCACTCCGAGGAGTTCACCATGCTGAACCTCGCGGAGTTCGGGCTCCCCCTGGAGGGGCGCCAGGAGAGGATCCGCAGGCTGGCAGAGCTCGTGCTGGACGCCGCCTCGCTCGGGGGAGGCATGTGCTCGTTTGCCGCCGAGGAGTCGGGGGTATACGGCGAGACGCTGGACATCGTGAGCCCGGACGGTCTGGAGCTCGCTTCCACCGCCATGGGTCCCCACCCGATGGACGGGGCCTGGGGCGTCACCGTCCCGTGGGTCGGCCTCGGCTTCGGGATCGAGCGGCTGGTCATGGCCCGCGCCGCCGCCCGCGGGGAGCGCTTCGGCCTCTCCAGGGCCGCCAGAAGCCTCAGCTACCTCGGCGGATGGAGGCTCAACGTGCCCGGGAAGGAGGAACGGACATGACGCGCCTCACCGGCCAGGACATAGGCTGGCTATACGATCTCAAGGCCTTCGACCGCTCCCTCGCGGAATCGCTGGGAACGGACGTCTTCGGGCTGTCCGCCAGGGCCTGGAGCCTGGAACCGGACGATGCCCGGAGAAGGCTCCGGGGCCTCAAGCTCGCCGCGGTCACCATGACCTCGGGCGAAGGGGAGATTCCGGGCTTCTCGGCGGCGGTCGCGGCGACGGGCGAGCGCCTGGGGCTCGTCTCCAGGGTCATGGCGCTCCCGGACCAGGCGGGGCTCGCGGAGGCCTGCGAGTGGGGCGCGGACGTCATCATGTGCTCCGACGACTACGACTTCGTGGCCAGGGACGCGGCGGGCGGGAGGACCGTGCATAACGACCCCGCCACGGCCAGGGCCTTCGTGGCGGCCCTCGAGATCATGAACGGCGGGACCCTTTCCGGCGCGAGGGTCCTGGTCCTGGGCCTCGGCAAGGTGGGTACCCTGGCGGCGGAAAGGATAGCGTCCCTCGGCGGCGTCCCGCTCCTGCGGGACTCCGACCCGTGGCGGGTGAGGGCCGCGCTCGACCGCGTGCCTGAGGGCGTGATCCTGGAAGACGAGCTGGCGGTGGCGAACGAGTTCCGTGCCGGGGCCACGCTGATTTTCGAGGCGGTGCCCTCGGCAATCGTCGTCTCCCCCGAAACCCTGGACGCCATGCTCAGGGCCGGCGTCCCCAGAGTCGCGGCCCCCGGCGTTCCCCTGGCCTGGCCGAGGGAGTGGCTCTCGCCCGGCGCTCCCGGACGTCTCTGGCACGATCCGCTGGCCAGCGGGACAGCGGCGATGCTCGCCGGGCTCGTGGCCTGACCCCGGCCCGCGCCTCCCCCCTCCCCGCAGGGGCGCCGCCTCCAGGTCACCGGGAAGGGGGGCCGTCCGGACCTTTCCGACGCGGGTCATTCCCGCACGAATCCCCCGAAGGGATCCGCGCCCGCGCGGGCCGGACCCGCGGGAGGCCTTGACCGCCGAACTTCACACGGAGGGCGGATCGTACGGATCAACGCGACTCTAAATCGCGTCAGCCGGGTGGGACTCCCGGGTCCTCCGCCATTTTCCGCCGCCGGCCCCGGGGCCTTCTGCCCCGGACGGCGGCTCCGCAAGCCGCGGAGCATCCCCGCGCGACCGCCGGAGGCCGATGGCTCCGGCGGAAGAGAGCCGATGGGGGCGGCCCGTTCCCGGCCGTGCCGGTCGCCCCCGCGAGCCGCGCGGCCCCAGGCTCCCCGGGGAAGGGGCAAGGAGGCGAAACGCATGGTCGAGAACGTCAACCTCAAGCCGACGGCCAAGAGGTACTACAGGAAGAAGAACGATCTGTTCTCGCTATTGATGAAGATGAAGCTCTGGCCCTCCCGCTCCGGGGCCCTCCACGGCCTGAAGAGCGTGGAGATCAGGGGCGAAAGGGCGGAGCTGACAACCCACTGCGGGCACTCGTTTCTGATAACCAACTCCAGGAGAAGCCGCGCGGCCCGCTGGCTCCGCAACAAGTTCTACACCTCGCCCTGTCGCGCCTGCAGGGTGCCGGAGTGGAAGATAGGCAAGTACGGCGGGACCGTCTTCAGCCGCGGCCACGGGGCGGTGCTGCCGGGCCAGGCGGACCACTCCGCAGTAAGGGGCAACCAGTGAACGGCACAGCTGCAGAATGTCCGGCCTCCCCGCCGGAACCCCGCCCCGCCCGCGTTCCGCGTACCGTCTCAGCCTGGAGGCCTCTGGACGGGGCGGACGTACCCGCCGCGGTCCCCGCGCCGGACCCCGTTCCCCAGGGCAACGGTCCTCCCGCCGGGGCCCGCCCCGTACGGCCGGCGGCCCGCGCCTGGGCCGTGCTGCTGGAGAAGGCCCTGTCCAGGACGCCGCTCTCCCTGGACGAGACGGCCGGGCTCCTCTCCCCGGACGGCGACGAGGAGCGCGAGTCCCTGTTCGCCGCGGCGCGGGAGGCCCGGCAACGCGTCTGGGGGGACAGGGTATTCACCTACGGGTTCCTGTACCTGTCCACCTACTGCCGCAACGACTGCCGCTTCTGCGCCTGGCGGAGCTCCAACGGCTCGGAGCCCCGCTACCGCAAGAGCCCAGAGGAGGTCCTGGACGCCTCAAGGGCACTCGCCACGGACGGGGTCTCGCTTCTGGATCTGACCACGGGCGAGGACCCCGAGACCGACAGCCCCCGGTATACCCGCGACCTGGCGGATCTCGTGAGGAACGTCGGAAGGGAGACCGGCCTCCCCGTCATGATATCCCCGGGGCTCGTCTCCGGGAGGGCGCTCCGGATCTTCTCCGAGGCGGGCGCACTCTTCTACGCGTGCTACCAGGAGACCCACAGCCCGGCCCTCTTCGCGCGCCTGCGCTCGGGCCAGGACTTCCAGGCGCGGTGGAGGGCCAAGATCAAGGCACGCAGGGCCGGGCTCCTCGTGGAGGAGGGCGTCATGTGCGGCGTGGGCGAGACCGTCCGCGACCTCGCCTTCTCCGTCCTGGCCATGAAAGCCCTCGGAGCCGCCCAGGTGCGGGCCATGGCCTTCGTTCCGCCCGCGCAGGACGGCCCGGGACCCTTTCTGGATGCCCCCCTCCCCGGAACGG
This sequence comes from Deltaproteobacteria bacterium, assembly GCA_031264045.1. Taxonomy (GTDB): domain Bacteria; phylum Desulfobacterota; class Desulfarculia; order Adiutricales; family Adiutricaceae; genus JAIRZX01. The sequence goes on along the minus strand of JAISEQ010000026.1, from coordinate 2,829 downwards.
CCCGCGAAAGGGAGCTTCTCATGATAGCGGTCATGAGGCTCGCGTTCCCGGACGCGCTCATCCCCGCCTCCCTGGACGTGGAGGGCATAGCCGGCCTGGCCCCCAGGCTGGATTCCGGAGCGAACGTGGTCACTTCCCTCGTGCCAGCGGACAGGGGGCTGGCCGGAGTCGCCCAGGGGAGCCTGGACATCCAGAACCGCGGAAGGAGCCTCGCGGCGGTGCTCCCGGTCCTCTCGGGAATGGGACTTTCCCACGGGACGCCGGCGCAATACATCAGGAATGCCGGAAGGGGACTCAGGGGCCTGCAGTGACGCCCCCCCGGAGCCGCCGTCGGCCCCGGAAAGCCCGCAAGACCCGGCCCGGCCGGAAACCCGGCGCGGAACCGCTTGTCTGGCGGCCGATCCGCTCTCCGGGAGGCCCGCCGGGTTCGGGTCACGGAAAGAACGTTTCGGGGGCGCCCTCGCCCTCTGAAACGCGAAAGAGCGTTTCGGGCGGCCGCATCGCCCTCTGGAACGCGAAAGCGCGCCGCAGACGGCGACATAGACCGACGGGACGGGTCAGCTCATGCGATTGGGACCCATTCGGGGGTCCCGGCACACGTTCCGGCGCGGTCCGTTTCGCGCCGCCGCAGGCTATACGTCCGGCGGAACTGTCTCGCATGGCCCCGAAGGAAGACGATCCCGGCAGACGGTTTCCGTTTTCCGGACATCCTTTCGATGGCAGGAACCGGCCGTCGACATGCTTCAGCTCGGGCGCCTCCGCAGGCGCATGTCCGGCGCTTCGGGGGGGCTGGCCGATACGCACCTCCCCGACGCGCCGCCTCGACGGCTTTCAAGGAGAGGGCAATTGGCATTCAGACTTGGGATTCTCGGAGGGGGGCTCCAGGGGACGGAGGCGGCGCTCCTGGCCAGGATGGCGGGGTGGGAGACCCTGGTGGTGGACGGGAGGCCGGCCCCTCCCGCCTCGGGGCTGGCCGGAAGCTTCGTGCAGGCCGTGATAGCGGCGCCCTCGGACCTCGACAGGGCCTTCCACGGGGTGGACATGGTGCTTCCCGCGCTGGAGGATCCCGACACGCTGGAGATCGCCGAGGCCTGGCGGGACCGCTGGGCCTCCCCGCCCCTGGCGTTCGACTTCGGGGCGTTCAGGGTCAGCAGGGACAAGCACCTCTCAAGGAGGCTCTTCCAGGAGACCGGCATCCCCTGCCCCCGCCAGCTCCCCCAGGCGAGGCTCCCGCTCATAACGAAGCCTGCCGACCGGAGCGGATCCAGGGGAGTGGCGGTGCTGAGCACTCCCGACGAGCTCCGCCGTGCGCTGGACAGCGGAACGAATCCCGTCATCGAGGAGTACTGCCCCGGACCGTCGTACTCGCTGGAGGTGACCGGGAGCCCGGGTAGCTACCGGACCTGGCAGGTTACCCTCCTGGAGATGGACGAGATCTTCGACTGCCGGAGAGTGACCGCGCCCGCCGAGCTTTCCCCGGCAGATGCGGAGGTGCTGCGCGGACACGCCCTGGCGACGGCCGGCGCCCTGGGGCTCAGGGGGATCATGGACATGGAGATCATCATGTCCCCCATCGGCATGAAGGTGCTGGAGATAGACGCCAGGCTCCCGAGCCAGACCCCTGCCTGCGTGTACCTCTCCACCGGCGAGAACCTCCTGGTCCGCCTCGCACGGATCTTCGCTGACGTCGCCGGGGGGGACGCGGACCCCGTCCCCGGAGCGCCGAAGGGTGCCGTGTATGAGCATCTGGCACTGGAGCCGGACGGGATCAGGAGCACCGGCGAGCACCGCCTCGCTTCCGCAGGCCCGTTGCGGATTGAGGAGGGCTTCATGGGATGCGACTTCGCTCTCATGGATCCCAAGGGCGCCGAGGCGGGCGGGGTGGTGACCCTGCTCGCATCAGGACGCGATCTCCCTGAGGCAGTGGCCAGACGGGACGAGACCGTGGCCCGGCTCTCTCGCAAGCTCGGTATCCGTTCACGGGGTGACAGTTCAGGTAAAGCGAAGGCCGGAAGGCAGTGAAAGAGAGGCGGGGAGGCGTGCCAGCGTGAGAGCGGATGCGTTTCCTGTGAGGACCGGACAATCTTCACTTAGCATCGACAGTCAAAAATCCTGGCAAATCCTCTCCCTTCAGGGGCAACCATTGCCTGGCCTGCTGAGCTGAGCAATCCCTTTTGTGATCGGACAAAGCTCCATCCGGTGAACGAATATATATCAAATTTAATATGATCATATGAATTACCATTTTTTTTGTTCTATTTATTTATTACAGCCATATAATCATTGATTATATATTATCGATATTGCTATTATATATTTTTAATACATATTATTATCATAAAGACTTATGATATAATTATATCTTTGATTCATATATCTTTAATGCACAGTAATCATTTATAAGTCGCTTTCAGTCTCTTTAGCTATCTTTAATGCATAGTAATCATTTATAAGGCTCTTTCAGTCTCTTTAGAAATCTTTAATGCACAGTAAGCATTTATAAGCCTCTTTCAGTCTCTTTAGATATCTTTAATGCACAGTAAGCATTTACAAGGCTCTTTCAGTCTCTTTAGATATCTTTAATGCACAGTAAGCATTTATAAGGCTCTTTCAGCCTCTTTAGATTTCTTTAATGCACAGTAATCATTTATAAGGCTCTTTCAGCCTCTTTAGATATCTTTAATGCACAATAAGCATTTACAAGGCTCTTTCAGTCTCTTTAGTTATCTTTAATGCACAGTAAGCATTTACAAGTCTCTTTCAGTCTCTTTAGATATCTTTAATGCACAGTAAGCATTTACAAGTCTCTTTCAGTCTCTTTAGTAACTT
>JAISEQ010000004.1 GCA_031264045.1 Deltaproteobacteria bacterium | reverse complement strand
CCTTTACAACATCCTGCATCCGCCTGCGGTGGAACGTCGGCACACGTGAAAACATCCCGCATCCGGCGGGAGGGGGGAGCGCCTGTAACGGCCGGACACATCCGCCGGGAGGGGGGCGTCCGACCCTTTACAACATCCTGCATCCGCCGGGATAGGAGCGTCCGACCCTTTACAGCATCCGACATCCGCCGGCGATGTAACGTCGGCACACTTGAAAACATCCCGCATCCGGCGGGAGGGGGGAGCGCCGGGAACGGCCTGACACATCCGCCGGGATGGGGGCGTCCGACCCTTTACAACATCCTGCATACGCCGGCGATGGAACGTCGGCACACTTGAAAACATCCAGCATCCGGCGGGAGGGGAACGTCAGTCCACGCGAAAACTTCCCGCATCCGGCTGGGGGGGGGAGCGCCGGGCACAACCGACCCGGGCCGCCCGAACTTTGGAAGGCGCAAAAAAAGCCGCTGGTGCGGCGGCGCTGCGACGGGCAAAGAAGTCGAACGACTCACCAATATATTGGATTATACGTCGTCATGAAAGGCCATATGTCCCGTACGGATGTGGAGAACTGAAACCAGACTTGTGCGGCGGGGATGCCGGGGACCCGGAAGCCCCGCGTGAGGGGCGGAAACCCGTCGAGCGGCCGCGGCGGGGGGGCTCCGGAAGGCAGCCCCCCAGCCGCGGCCATCAGACGGTCCCGCGGCGGAACGGACGAATCCCGTGAGCCCGTCAGGCGCTCATGGAATCCAGGAACTCGTTGTTGGACTTGGACCCGCGCATCTTGTCCAGGAGGAACTCCATGCTGTCCACGGGGTTCAGCGGGCTCAGGAGCTTGCGGAGGATCCAGATCCGGTTCAGCTCCTTGTCCGAAAGGAGCAGATCCTCCTTGCGGGTGCCGGAGCGGTTGATGTCCATGGCAGGGAAGACCCTCTTGTCTGAGAGCTTCCTGTCCAGATGGATCTCCATGTTGCCCGTGCCCTTGAACTCCTCGAAGATGACCTCGTCCATGCGGCTCCCCGTGTCTATGAGCGCGGTGGCGATGATGGTGAGCGACCCACCCTCCTCCACGTTCCTGGCGGCGCCGAAGAAGCGCTTGGGGCGGTGGAGGGCGTTGGAGTCCACGCCGCCGGAGAGGATCTTGCCCGACGGGGGGACCACGGTGTTGTAGGCCCTGGAGAGGCGGGTGATGGAGTCCAGGAGAATCACCACGTCCCTCTTGTGCTCCACCAGGCGCTTGGCCTTCTCGATGACCATGTCGGCCACCTGCACGTGGCGCGTGGCGGGCTCGTCGAAGGTGGAGCTTATCACCTCGCCGGTGACCGAGCGCTGCATGTCGGTCACCTCCTCGGGACGCTCGTCTATCAACAGCATGATGAGCGTGACGTCGGGATGGTTGCGGGTGATGGAGTTCGCGATGTTCTGGAGCAGGATGGTCTTTCCCGTGCGCGGGGGCGACACGATGAGCCCCCTCTGCCCCTTGCCGATGGGGGTCATCATGTCCATGATGCGCATGGAGAAGTTCTTGGTCTCGGTCTCCAGCTTTATCCGCTCCTCGGGGTAGAGGGGAGTCAGGTTGTCGAAGAGAATCTTGTCGCGGTTGACCTCCTCGGGATCCACGAAGTTGCACTGCTCGACCTTAAGCAGGGCGTAGTAGCGCTCGGTCTCCTTGGGGGGGCGGATCTGGCCCGTCACAGTGTCGCCGGTCCGGAGGTTGAAGCGCCGGATCTGGCTTGGGGAAACGTAGATGTCGTCGGGGCCGGGGAGGTAGTTGGACTCCGGCGCCCTGAGAAAGCCGAAGCCGTCGGGGAGGGTCTCCAGGACCCCCCCCCCGAAGATCATGCCGTTCAGTTCGGTCTGGGCCTGGAGCAGGGCGAAGATGAGCTCCTGCTTCCTGAGGGAGGTGGCGTTGTCGATATTGAGCGCGCGGGCCAGGGCGTTCAGCTCCGCGATCTTCATCTTCTTCAGCTCCGAGAGGTCCATTTTGTCGGTCATTGGGATATCTTTACCGTTGCGTGGTTTCGTCATTGACTCGTAGCCCGCCGGGGAGCGGCGGGAGTCCTCCGAAGTGGCCTGTTGGCGTGGGCCGTGCCGATGCGCTGGGCACCCTGTCGTGAGGCCCGGGATTCTGGAGCGGTGTGGCGGGGCTTGAGGAAGGGCGGATAGCCGGGAGGGGCACCGCTTACCGCGAGGGAGACCCGTTGCGGGCCGGAAACGGTACGGTGTTGGAGGAATTGGCTGTTAGTACTCCGCCAGTCTACTCTTTTCATAAGATAAGTCAAGTCTTGGAAGGCAAGCAAAATTTTTTGAAATTGAACGTTTTTCTCAAAAAACAGAAAAAACGCGGCGTTTGATTCCGGAAAGGCGCGGGGACACGCCGAGCGCCCGTCATGGCCCATGCCAAGATTATTCAATGATTTCAGCAACTTGAACCGGTTTCTGGACCCGCTTTCACCGCTTCTGGCGTCTGCGGGTTCGCGGACGAAATATTTTACCGCCAACAAACTTTTTCCAAGCTTGCAAGAGAAAATTAATGTTCGATCATTTTTCCGTCACCGCCCCCTTCGATCGGGCCTGAAACAAGCCGTCCGCCGCCTAACGATCGTGCGCCGGGATCACTGCGGAACCGTCCGCGCGGACGGCCGGGCGCGCCGCCCACGGGGCGTCGGGAACGGTCGGTCGCGCTTCCCCGCCTGCCGGGCCGCGGACAGTCCCTCCTCAACGGCCCGCGCCGGAGCGCGGCAGCCTGGGAGGGGGGCCGGGGAAACGGGGGGGGGCCGCAGGCGGAACGTCGGGGGGGGGAAGACGGGGGGAAAGCGGACGGGGGAAAGGGTACCGCGTCCGGGGGGGGGAGGACAGGACCGCCGGCGCATGACTGGCGTATCGGGACCGGGCGGGACGCCGCCGCAATTCTTCAGGAAACGCCGGTTCCGGACATGCTGCGGGGATTTCTGGACGGAAGGTCAGGGACTCTCGGCTGGATGGGGGCAGGACGGCTCAAGAAGGACGGAGGATGGCTGGACCGATCCCGGCCTCATGCCGGGAAGGGCCGGACGGGGATCCGTTCCGGCAAGCCCCTTGCGGGACGTCCGGAGATTTATTACACCGCGCGAGGCTCCTTGTCAAGGGACAGGGCTGCCGGATGCCCGGAGAACGGCCAGGTTCGGGCCCCCCCGGCCGGAGTTCGGGGCGGGTGCCCCCCATCCGCAAGCCGGATACCCGAAACCCCGGATTTCCGGAAACGCGCGGTCCCGGCCGAGCCAGGTGACCCGTACAGCCCTGTCCCCGGCGGAGCGGAGGCCCGCGGCCGCTCGGGCCCCCCTCCGCGCCCGCTGTCCCGGACGGGCGCGGGCGGACACGCCCTCCCCGGATCCGGGGAACGAGTCCGGCGGCCTTTGCCGCCGGTCAGCTCCCGAAACGGATTCCGTCCCGAAACCCCGTCCGGGGGAGACGCCGGAGCCGGGGCCGAACGGGACCGTTCCGCAGCCCGCGTCCGGCCCTCCGGGAAAACGGGCCCGCTTCCCGCACGCCCGTCCGGCTCCGGGCGCCCGGGGCGGAAAACGCGCGCCCCGGACCGCCGGACTCCGGCGGGCACGATAACCCCACCGGATCTTTGCCCGAACGGCCCCGCGGCGCCCACAGGGCCACGATCCGGCCCGAGCCCGCCCCTCCCACGAGAGCATGCGTTCCGAACGGCTCACCGGCCCGCACGGAACGCCGGCGGGACATCCCCGCCCCGCCCAAGGGCCGCGTCGGGAAAAGCGCCCTGCCCTTTCCGCCCAGCGATCCGGACTGCCGGACACGACCGGCGGCCACGCGCGCCGCGATCCGGACAGAACCGCCGGGACATGGACGCGGACCGCGGAACGCCCCGAAAAGCCGGGAGAACCGTGAAGGGGCGCCGCGGGACGGGGGCGGCATCGGGAAACTGACGCCGTAAGGTCGGAAACGCCCCGGCGCGGCCGTCCGGCCCGTTGCCGTCCGCCGATCCCGACTCCCCGCCTGTCCGGCTTGCCGCCGGCTAGTTGTAGCCGTTCCTGCCGGGACCCTCGCGGCCGTCAGGACCGTCCGGGTCGCCGTCGGCGTCCTCGCGGCCGTCAGGACCGTCCCGGCCGCCGTCCGGGCCCTCCGGGGAGACGGAGGGGGCCGCGCTTCCGGAAACCTCCTCCGGACCGTCCGGGGCGTCGGCCCCGTCCGGCCGGGCGGAGCCGGACGAGCCGTTGCCGTTGCCGCCGGTCCCGGCCCTGCCCGGGTCCGCGTCCTTCGCGACGCCCTCCGCCGCTCCCTTCCCTCCGGCGGATCCGGCCGCCGCGGCGGCCCTGCGCTTGGTGGCGGACTCAACCATCTCCTGGATGGACCGCCTTATGGCCTCGAACTGGGAGACCGGGTTCTGGCGGGGACGGAAGAAGTCCAGCCAGGGGGTCTGGGTGGCGGGGTCCAGGTTCCCGCGCGCGGTTATCTCCACGCTCTCGAAAAGGCTCCTGGCGTCCAGCGTGACCGCGGCCACGGTGGCAGACACCCTGGCCGACACCGTGCGCTCGACGTAGAGGGCGGCGAACTCGGAAAACCAGAAGGCGGCCCAGATCCCCGCCCAGACTAGGGCGACGAGCGGCGGCCTCACCACGACGGGGTAGCCGTAGAGGATGCCCGCGGAGTTCAGGAGGATCAGGGCGGCGGGAACCGCGAGCGACATGCTGAAGAACCGGAGGAGGGCTATGCTTCTCCCGGAGGAGACCACCCGGCACAGAGCCGCGGCCGCCACGCGCACCTCCAGGGCCTTGGGGGGGAAGGCGCGGAGGGCCTTCTCGGGGACCAGGATCCTGCCCGCCATGGGGAACGGCGCGGGGAGCCCCGGGTAGAAGGCCGTGGACACCAGCACGTCCTCGGGGCCCACCTTCACGTCCCCCGAGGACAGGAGCGCCAGGTACTTCTCGGTGCCCGGGGGGATCTCCCCCTCCTCGGGCCTGCGGAGGTTCGCCTCGGAGAGGAGGGCCAGCCTGGGCTTCATGAGCCACAGCGAGAGCGCGAGCCACAGCAGCGCCAGGAAAATCCCGCTCCAGGCCAGGGTCCCCAGGGCGGGGAGGGCGGCGTAGAGGGCGAGCGTCCCCGCCGCCCCCACCGGCAGGAAGACGAGGAAGTTCAGCGCGCAGGCGGCCGCCCGCGCCCCCAGGGGCCTCGGATCGAT
>JAISEQ010000313.1 GCA_031264045.1 Deltaproteobacteria bacterium | reverse complement strand
TGCGAGAGCGCCTTTCTTGCCGCCTTGCGGGTACACCTTGAGGCGAGCCAGATCCTAGGGTCCGCAAGCCTAGCCAAGTTCATAGCCCGTCCCCTTCAGGAGCCGCCAGGGCCACGACTCGGCTTCCGGCAGGGCGTGGAAGCTCAGCCTTTCGCGGGTGATCGGGTGGTCCAGGGACAGCTTCGCCGCGAAAAGCCCTATCTCCGGGCAGGCACCGAGGAAATCCGCTTCGGGCCCGCCGTAGAGCCCGTCACCCCAGACTGGGTGCCCGGCCCCTGCCAGCTGGGCGCGTATCTGATGCTTGACCCCGGTCAAAAGATCAACCTCCAGGAGCGATGATGCCCGTCCGCCGGGCTCGCCCCGCCAGAGGAGCCTCCAGGCGAGAGCGGCCCTCGCGCCCTCTCCGGGCCGGGCACGGACGGTCAGGTTTCCCGAGCGCGCGAGCCTGCCCTCGATATTTCCCGATGTCCTGTCCGGCACTCCCCGGCAGAGGGCCAGGTAGACCTTCCCGACCGTCCTTTCCCGGAACTGCTCCGAGATCCTCCCGGCGGCCTTCGAGGTCCTGGCTATGGCCATGACGCCCCCGACAGGCAGATCCAGGCGGTGGCAGAGTCCTGCGTAGGCAGCCCCGGGCTTGTTCCACCTCTCCCTGATGTGCGCCCTGGCCCAGCCGAGCACGTCCGGCCTGTCTCCCCCGTCGGGCTGGGAGAGCCAGCCCGCAGGCTTTCTGACTATGAGGAGATGGTTGTCCTCGAAGAGGACGGCGGGCCCGCGGGCGTTCATCCAGATACCGTCCCGCGGCCCGACGGTCGCGGGTCCTATGGAAACTTAAGCGTTTCGGCGTCCTTCCGGGCGAGCGAGGAGAAGCGGAATGGCGGGTCCGGCAAAGAGGGCGGAGACGATTGGGCGGGAGTTCGCCAGGGCAGGATTGAGCCTCTCGCCCCTGGAGCTCGAGCGGTTTGTCAGGCTGGACGGGCTACTTCTCGAGCGGAAGGACGAGCTGGATCTAACCAGGATCGACGATCCCGCCGACATCGTCACGAAGCATTACGTGGACGGGGCTCTTGCCGCCGAGCTGATGGAGCCCGAGGGGCTCCTGATGGATCTGGGATCCGGGGCGGGGTTCCCCGGGCTTCCCATGGCGATAAGGAAGCCCGGCTGGCGGCTCCTGCTCGCTGAGCCGAGAAGGAGGAAGCTCGAGTTCATCGAGGAGGCGGCGGAGCTGCTGGGGCTGGAAAACGTTGAGGTCTATCCCCACAAGGTTACGGCCTCCTTCGACCGTCCGGTCTGGGGAGTCGTGACCCGTGACTTCCTTTCCGTCGCGGCCGCCGTGGAGCTCTGCGCCGGAATACTCCTGCCGGGGGGTGCCCTATATATGATGAAGGGTGCCAACGCCGAAAGGGAGATGGGAGAGGCCGAGTCCGCAGAGGGCCGGGAGGCGTTCGGGCCCGCCAGCATCGTGGGGTACGGGGAAGCGGGCAAGGGCCCGCCCCGGTGCCTGGTGGTCATGAGGAGGGCGGGGGGAAAGGCCCCTCCGGTTCCGCGCTGGCATAACATAACAGAAATAGCCAGTTCGGGCAATTCCCGGTTCCGGGGCTGGCTCTCGCTTTCGGACGCCCGGGGGATCAGGAAGCGGGGGGAGTGCCTCGTGTCCGGACGCAAGGCGGCAAGGGATTTCGCGCTCCTGCGTCCCGGGGCCGTGCTGGGAGTAGTTGCCCGGCGGCCTTCCGAACTGGACGGCCTGGGACTGCCGGGGGACGTCCCCGTATATCTGGTCAGGCGCGAGATCTTTCCGGAGCTGGATCTGTTCGGCACCGGGCCTCCCCTGGTGCTGGCCAAGGCACCTCCGCTGCCGGCATGGGACCCGGAAGCGCCGCTGGCGAGGGACACCTTCTTCGCGCCTTTCCAGGATCCGGCGAACGTCGGCGCTCTCGTGCGCACCGCCGCGGCCATGGGTGCCGATGCGGTGCTTCTGAAGGAAGCCGCCTCGCCCTACCATCCCAAGTCCCTCCGCGCCTCGGGCCCGGCCCTCTGGCAGACCTCTGTCATGGCCGGTCCGTCCCTGGGCGATCTGGCGGCGCTGGGAAGGGCGGACGTTTACGCGCTTACGCCCGGCGGGACGGATCTGTTCTCCTTCGCGCCGCCAGCGGGCCGCCTGGGCCTCGCGATGGGGATTGAGGGTCCAGGGCTTGCCGGAAGCTGGCCTGCCGGAAAGCTGCTAGGGATCCCAATGGCTTCCGGAGTTGAGTCGCTGAATGCGGCGGTCTCAGCCGCCATGGCCCTCGCCCTCATAGTCCGGGGCAGGATGGGGTGACGGCCGTCTTTCGAATGTCTGCGGGTCAGGAAGGGAACCGCCGCCGACGGTCTGAGGGACCGGCATAGGCGCGTGAAAAAGCCGACTCCGGAACAGGCCCGGGGTCGGCTTTACGAGCAGGCGGCGATGGGAACGAAGGAACTCGCCGCATGGTGGTCAGACAGGAGACCGTCTAGACGAAGGTGTCAAGCTTGGTCCCGATGCCGGTCAGAAGGGCCACGGCCAGGATGGCGGTCTGTTGCTGCTGGACAGCGAGCGTCTGCTCCGCAGCCACCTGGATGGTCTTCATGGCCAGGTCCGTCTGCTTCTTCTGGCCATCCAGCAACGTGGTGACCAGAAGGCCCGGGAGACTGTTCGCGCTGTTATTGACGTTCATAGTCACCCTCCTTGGTTGAGATAAAGATCTCGGTCAATGAGATCTTTTTAGGGCTATCTACCTATCGGCAGAAAGGAGGGTGAACTTAAAGGCGAAAGGTGGGTTATTTAGCTATCATGGTCGATTAATTTCTTCAGGGTCTTGCTAGCTTTGAAGGTCGGAAGCCTTTTTGACTTCACTGGGATGCACATGCCGTTTTTAGGGTTGCGTCCGATGTAGGCTCTGTAGATCTTGGCCTTGAATGTCCCGAACCCCCTTATCTCGGTTCTCTCATCCTCCGCCATGGCTTTTTGGAGTACGGCAAAAAAGGTGTTTATCACGGCCTCTGATTCCTTCACGGGGATCCCCACCTTGATCGCCACTGTTTCGATTAGTTTCGACTTGTTCATTATGGAACACCGAGTCTATGGATTGGGAAACTGCCGGGCCTATGGCAGGGTGGTAAAGAGTATGACGGGACCAAATTTTGTATTAAGATGAACTTTATTTACATATCATAGGAGTTTTATGGGCTAAAGTCAAGAAAGACGGGTCAGAAGGGGTATACAGAATTATATTAGACAAATCTCGAAAGGTTTGGTATTATCTTCTCAATAGCCGACCAGGCGATGGTGGTGAGCCCTGTGGGATTCGGGGGGGGGGTAGCCAGAGGCAGGCTACCTCACTTAAAGCTCACGGAGGCCAGTCTTGGCTCGGGAGGCAAGCTATAATGATAAAGCTGGGGATCAGCAAGGGGCTTTGGAGGTTGCGTGGGAACTCGGATGGCAAGCAAGCTATGAAGCTCGGACGGCTTCCTCCAGAGGGCGCGGAACTGACTGACAGACGCTGATGATGGGCGGGGCCAACTGATAGGCGTTAATATATTGGTTTTGGCCCTTTGGTTGGAC
>JAISEQ010000262.1 GCA_031264045.1 Deltaproteobacteria bacterium | reverse complement strand
AGGGCCGCCCCCGCGCACAGGGCCGGGGTCCCGGGGACGACGGTTATCCTGAGCTCCCCGTGGCCCGTGCCGAGTGGGAGATTCAGGTTCGCGGCCACCTCGAAGACGACTCCCGCCATGGCGTAGACCCCGGCGTCCCCTCCGGAGACCACGGCGCAGCTCCTCCCGGTCATGGCGAGCTCCAGGGCCTCCTTCGCGCGGCGGGTCTCGGCGGTCATGCCGCTCCCCATCACCTCGCAGCCGGGCTTCAGGTGCGGCTTCGCCTGCTCCAGGTACAGCCGGTACCCGAAGACGGCGTCCGCGCGGCCCAGGGCATCCCGGGCCTCGAGGGTCACGCCGCCGGGGCCGCGGGACCCCAGCCCCACCACCAGGAGCTCCGGGCTCGCTAGTAGTTCATCAGGGCCAGGGCGCAGGTCGCCTTGCTGTTCTTGTGCTTCGGGACCAGGAGGGGGCCCATCCGGGCCGCAAGGCGGGCAGCTGCTTCGCATACTGAGAACACTCCGATCTTTTCGTAGACCTTGTCTGATGGGTTGGGGGTCTGCACCGCCGCCAGGGCCTCCATGGACTGGACCACCAGGGGCCTGGAGAAGCGTCTCGCGAGCTCCTGCAGGGCAGGCTCGGAGGCGCGGATTTCCGCCGTGGATATGAGCGCCAGCGACAGGGGCGACAGGAGGCTGTCGGCCAGCACCTTGTCGATGAGGCCGGTGAGGTCCGCCACGTCCAGGTCGCGGTGGCACCCCACCCCCAGCGCGAGGGCGGGCGGCCGCATGATCAGCGCCTCCCTGGGGAAGGGCCTCATGCGGTAGTCCACGTACACGGACGGGGTTCTCGGGTGGCCGGGGGCGTCCGGGTCGAAGGCCGAGCTCTCGGCAATGGGCGGGAAGAAGCGGCGCCACTCCACCAGCCTCGGGGCCAGGAAGTTGTCCGGGTCGTAGAGGGGCACCCTGCCCCCCTCGGAGAGCACCCGGCTCACGGGCGGGAGCCGCGCGAAGTCCTCTATGGCCAGGTGGCAGTCCCGGGCCAGCACCTCCAGGGACGGCTTGGACTCGATGTCGGTCGCGGTGTTCACGACCGCCGTGCCTCCGGTCAGCTCGGCCACGGCGCGCGCCAGATCGTTTCCCCCGCCCAGGTGCCCCGAGAGGAGGCTCACCGCGAACCTCCCGTCCTGCCCCAGCGAGACCACTGCGGGATCCGTCTTCTTGTCCACCAGGTGCGGGGCGACCGCCCTCACCATGAGCCCCGTGGCGGCCACCGCCACGTGCCCCTTGTAGCGGTGGAAGGTGGCCGCTATGAGCTCCCGGAAGGAGGTGTAGGTGAATGTCCCCGGCGGCGAGGACGGGGCCAGCCGCTCGGGGGCGTACAGGTCCCCCGAGAGCCCCGCCGCTATGATGCCCGCAATCTTCAGGCCCGGCCTCGTGACCGCGTAGACGGCCGTGCGGGAACCCGGCGCGGGTCCTATGGCCGGACCTCCCCCGTGCTCGGCGGCCGCGCACGTGCCGGAAGGCCCGCCGGGGGGGCTTCCGCCCGGAGTCCCGGGATCCTGACCCCGGTTTCCGGGCGGGGGCGTCGCCCCGCCTCCGAAGGCGGACACGTCGCCCGTCACCGTGACGCTTCCCGTGCCGGCGCCCGCGCCGGCTCCGCCGGGGGCCTCGGACGGTACGCCCGTGCCCTTCCCGCCGTTTCTCGTGTCTTCTGTCATGCCGTTCCCGTCCGTCCTGCCTTCCGGCTGTTCCGGTGGCGGATCGCGCCCGCGCGCGGATCCGCCGGGCCGGCGGGCAACGCCCGCGCGTCCCGCAAGGGCCTGCTCACGGTTTCCCCTCGCGGAAGCCGTGGGTGAAGGCCGAGTCGTAGAGGCGGGACTTCGGCGCGTCGGCGCCGGTCTTGAGCGCCGCCACGGCCGGCCCGCAGAGCATTATCGTGTGGCGGTCGAGCTTCTCGGAGTCCAGGGTGCCCTTAAGCTCCCCCGCGGTGGTCCAGATCTCCCGCGAGTCCGGCCAGGTGGCGCGGTAGAGGAGGGCCACGGGGCTGTCCGGGCCGTAGGCGGCGGAGAGGATCCTGGAGACCTCGGCCCCCTCCGCGGCCGAGAGGTACAGGGCGAGGGAGGCCCTGTGCGAGCACAGCGACTCCAGGTCCTCGCCAGGGGGCATGGGGGTGCGCCCCCGGACCCTTGTCAGGATGAGGGTCTGGGTGACCTCGGGGAGGGTGTACTCGAGCCCTATCTGGGCGGCCGCCGCCATCGCCGCCGTGACCCCCGGAATCACGCGGTAGGGGATGCCGTCCCTCCTCAGAATCTCGAACTGCTCCCTTACGGCCCCGTAGAGGCTCGGGTCGCCAGTGTGGAGGCGCACGACCCTCTTCCCCGCCCTCCAGCCGTCGGAGAGGAGCTTCACTATCTCCTCCAGATCCAGTGGGGCCGAGTCCTCCACCCTTGAGGATGCCTTCCGGCAGGCCAGGATGTCCGGGTTCACGAGCGATCCGGCCGTGACTATGAGGTCGGCCTCCTCCAGGGCCCTCCTCCCGGCCACGGTTATGAGATCCGGGTCGCCGGGCCCGGCGCCCACGAAGATAACTGGATGGGGGTTCTGCGTCATGCTTGGCGGCCTTTCTCTGCCGGATTCCGTGGCAGAAGTCAGCGGTTGGGGGCCGGGTGGCCGGGACCGGGGCGGCGGCCCGCGGCCGGGGAACCGGCCTGGAGGGCCGGGGGCGGAGAAAGGGCCGGAAGGGCCGGGGCGGTGAAAGGGCCGGGGCGGTGAAAGGGCAGGACGGGCCGGGCCGGGGGCGGACGCGGGTTTCAGGGTCCCGGGCTCCCGGCCGCGTCGGAGGGAGCTTTGCGGCTCCGGTCCCGGACCCCGGGAGGGGTGCCTGGCTAGAACGTGTTCGTCACGAGGTACACCTGGTTGAGGGGGGTGAAGTAGAAGGATCCGCCGAGCTCCCGGCTCCGGGAGCAGGAGATCTGGAGCACCGACGGCGGTCCCGACGGGCCGCGGAGCGCCCCGGCCGCCGTGCCGAGGCTCGCGTGGGTGACCACGGATGCGGTTATGATCCCGCCCGGCGAGAGCCTCGCCCGCGAGGCGGCTACGACCTGACTGAGATCCCTGCCCGATCCCCCTATGAAGACCCTGTCCGGGCGGGGGAGCGTGGGCAGGACATCAAGGGCCTCGCCGCGGAGGATCTCCACGTGGGCGCAGCCGAAGCGGGCGCGGTTGGCCTCGGCCTGGATGACCCTCGCCCCCTCGCGCTCCACTGCGCACACGGCGCCGCGGGGCAGCAGGAGCCCGGCCTCCATGGATACGGAGCCAGATCCCGCGCCTATGTCCCAGAGGGTCTCGGAGCCGGTGAGTCTGAGCGTCCCCAGGGCCGCCGCGCGTATCTCGCT
>JAISEQ010000246.1 GCA_031264045.1 Deltaproteobacteria bacterium | reverse complement strand
GATCCGGTCGCGGTTCGGCCGATGGCACAGAGCCTGTCCGCCGGTGCCGCTTCGGGACCCCGGGGCGGACCGGCATCTGAAACGACGGGCGGCAGGGCCGCCGGGCGCCCTGGGAGCCTCGCGCTTTTGGAGGAACCCTTCGGGAATGTCCCGGGGGGCTCCGGGACAGAGAGGTTACGCATATGGAAACGGAAAGCCTGAAGGGGTACCGCACGGGGATCGCGGACGGGGACGAGGGCTGGCTCCTCGGGATGGCCAGGGGGATTCGGAAGGGGGAGCCGGAACGCGGTCCGGCGCCGGTGCTTTTCTTCGATCCCGCCGGGGCGAACGGTCCTCGGGTCTCCGCGGCGAGGAGGGTGCTGGGATCCCGGGCTGCCGGGTTCACGGCGGCGCCCGTGCATTTCCTTCCGGGAGGGTTCAAATCCGCCGGGGCCTTACTCGAGGGGCGCTGGGCCCCCGTCCGGAAGACGCGGGACCCCGCCAGGCCGATGCCCTGGGAGCTGTGCCCGGCGGGCGTCGACCCCTTCGCCTGGAGGCTCCTTCTCGAGCGGACGGCGGGGGACGCCTCGGAGCTCGGGAGGATCTGCCGGGACCCGGATTCGGCGGGGGACGCCCTCCTGCGGGTCTTCATGGACCGCCTCGCGGGCGGGGGCGCGGTCACGGGCATGTTCTGGCTGGAGGGGGGGCTCGTCAGGGGACGTCTCGCTTCGGGGGGGCCGGGGATCTCGGCCGCGGCCGACCTTTCCGGGCCCCTCTCTGGGCTCGTCTCGGCGCTTTCGCCCCGGAAGACCCTGGCGACGACCTTCAGGACCGCCGGCGGGGGGCTGTCGGTCGCCTTCCGCAACTGCTGGCCGTTCACGCGCTCCCCGTCCCGTCCGATATGGATCCCCGTGGATGCGTTCGGGCTCTTCCGCGTGAAGGAGGCCCCGGTCATCGTGAACACCGCGATCCTCGTGCGGCTCATAGGCTACCCGGAGGACTCCGGGTCGGTACTCCCGGCGGCGCTCTGGATGCTGGACGGGAAGCTCCGGGCTGCCATGGGGGAGGGCATGCCGGGGCTTCTCGAGGAGTCGTTCCCCGCGAAGCCCGCCGGGAAGACGCGTCCCGGCCTGCGGGCCGGCGCGGACGGGGTTGGGGGCCGGGTCGGGGTCGGCGGGGGCAGGACGGGGGTGACGGGGACGGGCGCAGGGTCGGGAACGGCGTGTGCGGGACGGAGGCGGTCGGGGTCGGGAAAGGCGGGGTCGGGACGGAAGCGGTCGGGGTCGGGACAGGCGGGTTCGGGATGTTAGGGGTCGGGGTCGGGACAGGCGGGTTTTGGACTGAGGGATATGGGGACGTGAAATCCTGCTCGGCCGGCCGCCCGGCGGGAGTGCCGGAACTGTCCCCGAAAGCCCCGCGCGCCTGCGGCGCGGCACGTGAAAACGGATTCGAACGGGTCCAGGAGACACGCGGAGGTGCGAATTGAGTTTCGGAAAAGATCGCTCCAGCGGACGCGCCGCGATAATTTTCGCGGCGGCGCTGGCGGCTGCGCAGGCCCTTCCGGCGGCGCTGCCGGACGGCTGGCCGGGGGGAACACCGGCGGCGCTGGCCGGGTCGGACTGCTCCGGGTCCAGGGAGGCCGGGGAGAGGAAGATGGAGCGGGACAAGGAGCGCGAGGCCCAGAGGCGGCGCGAGAACTTCCCGGCCGATCCGGAGGAGATTTTCCGGAAATGCCTGGGAGGCATCATGCGGCAGCCTCCGGGGCCCGGCCTCCCGCCGCTCCCCGATCTGGACGACGTGCTGGAGGAGTTCTGCCGCAGGGCGAGGGAGGGCATAGGGAGCATGACGCTCTCCCCCTCCGGTTCCTTCGGCATAGCCCCGGACATCGGCGGAAACACGGCTCTCCCCTGGACGGGGGACTTGAACGAGGACATCTGGAATGCCCTCAGGCGGGGATACTGACATGACGGACTTACGCACCACTGACCGGAGACGCGACGGGCAAGTCCTTCCGGGACCGGACTCCCGGACATGTCCGGACTCCGGGAGCGCTCGGAACTCGTGGACACGCCCGGATTCCGGGATCGGTCGGAACTCCGGGATACGGCAGGTCTCCGGGAGCGCTCGAAACTCGTGGACACGGCCGGACTCCGGGAGCGCTCGGAACTCCGGGACACGTCCGGACTCCGGGAGCGTTCGGAACTCCGTGGTCGGCCGGAATTCCTGGACACGGCATGACTCCGGGAACGCTCGGAACTCCGGTAGCGGCCGGAACTCCTGGACACGGCAGGACTCCGGGAACGGCGGCAGGCGGAACGCCTGCCGCCGATCCGCACCCTCCGGAGCGAGAACCGCCCTGGCGGCCGCTCTGGGGGTCCTGGCGGCGCTTCTGGCGCTTCTCGCCGTCGCCATGGTTTCGGGCGCGGTGCCCGCAAGGGCGGAGCTCTCGCCGGTCACCTTCAGGTGCCTTTCTGACTCCGCGAGGCGCTTCGACGTGCCCCTCGCCATGATCATGGTCATCATGGACACCGAGAGCGGCAGGGTGGGGTCGGCAAGCCGCAACGGGGACGGCAGCAGGGACCTGGGCCCCATGCAGGTGAACACCATGTGGCTCCCCAGGCTCGCCGGACTGGGGGTGACGGAGGAGATCCTCCGGGACAGCGGCTGCGCGAACGTGGCCGTGGCCGCCTGGATACTGCGCTCGGCCCTGGACGAGGGCGGGGGGCATCTGGACGCCCTGATGAGCTATCACTCCCGGAGGCCCGCGAGGAGGAGGATCTACCTCAGGGCGGCTCTCGAGAGGGCCCCTGTCCTCGACGTCGACAGGACGCTCGCCCGTGCGAACGAGCATGTCGCGGCGGTCCGGGACGGCGGGTCGGCGGGACGGGCCGGGACTGTGGATGCCGGAAGGCGGCCGGCCGTGAAGCGCGGTATGGCCGGAAATGCCGGGGACGCCGTTGACGCGGGGAGGGGGAAGAAGCGGGGCAGTTCCGCAAACCCAGTGAAGTCCGGAAGGCCCGTGAAGGTGGATGCGTCCGGGAACTCCGGGAAGGAAGCGATGTCCGGGAACTCCGGGAAGGAAGCGATGTCCGGGAAGAGGCAGGCGTTCGGGAACTCCGGGAAGGAAGCGATGTCCGGGAAGAGGCAGGCGTCCGGGAACTCCGCGAAGTGGGCGGCTTCCGGGGCGGGAGCGAAGTCCGGATTCGTTGCCGGAGCGTCGGATCTGGGCTCCGCTTGGGCGGTAAACGGCGGTAATAGGAGGAAAGGCGGAAAGTGCGGGAAGGGGAGGAACGGCGGGAAGGGCAGGAAAGGCGGTTCTGTCCCGGCCGGGAAGGGCGGCGGTCCGGGAGGGCCCGCACGGTTCGTTTCGCTGGCGCCGCCGCCCGGTTCCGCGGCGGCTGCCGATCGGCTGACCGTCCCTGTCGGGCGTGCCGGAAACACCGGAAACACAGCAGGCGGCCGGAGCCGCCCTTCGGGACGGCGCTGGGCCGTGGCGCGGGGCAGGGCGATAGCGCCGGCCAGGGACCGCGTGGCAGGGATGGCGGTAGTGTACGGAGGAACATATGCCTCCCCTGCCCCTTTCCGGGACGGGAAAGGGGTGTCCCGGGGCGGCGGACCGGTGCCGAAAGGCATCGTGAGGGGCCGGTCGGCAGGATCGGCAGGTGAACCTGTCGGCGTCGGTTCCGCCGGAGCGGGGGGTCCGGGCGAATTAAAGGGAGTCGGCGGGGCGGTTCTGCCGGGAGGAGCGGGAGATTCCCGGGAGGCCACGGAGACGGGGAAGGCAGTGAGGACCGGGAGGACCGGGACGGCCGCAAGGCCGCCGGAACAGGAAATTCCCGATTCCGCCGGGGATGCCGGAAAGGCGGGCAGGGCACGTGCGGACTGGGGGCGGGGCCGCGGGCCCGCCGTAAGGACGGGGGGGTGACGAGGGATGCCGGGCACGTTCAGGGCATCGGGGGGAGGGGGAGGCGCCTTGGGGGGCGTCATCGCCGCCGCGGTCATTCTCCCGCTCCTGTGGTCGCTTGCCGAACCGCGCGTCTCCGCCGCCGTGATCCGGCTCGGCGACGGGGCGCTGGCGCCGCTGGACTTCCTGGAAGACGTGAGGGCGTTCAGGGGGAGGATAAGGGACGCGGCGGATCGCGCGGCGGCGGAAGGCGTCCGCGCGGCTGAAGGCCCTTTCGCCGCGGAGACCTGCGCGGCCGCCGATCCCTACGGGGTGGAGTATTGCGCGGAGGCCGATCCCTACGGGGCGGAGACTTGGGCGGAGGCCGATCCCTACGGGGCGGAGACTTGCGCGGTCGCCGATACCTGCGGGGCTTGGGATCCGGGCCGCCCGGGAGGCCGGGGAGCTGGGGGGGACGGCCGGGGGGCACGGGAAGAACCCGCCGGGCCGGGCGCCGCGGAGGTGATGGGATTCGCGGGGAGATACTACAGGTTCCTCTTCGTTCCTCTCGCGGTGGCCATGTGCCTCATGATCCTCAAGCGGGACCCCGGGCGCGTGTACCGGCGCGAGCTCGACATGTGGTCCCTTCTGGAGAACAACGCGAAGGAGTTCCCGTGCCTGAAGCCGATTCTGAGGACCGGGCCGATCACGCTGAAGCCGCCGTGCGAGGGCGGCTGGGCGCTCGCGCGCTCGCCCATAATCATGTGCGCCGAGCTGGGCCTCCTCCTGGGCCCGGGCGGCGCCCCCTACGGGGCGGGAGAGCTGGTCGATCCCGAAACCGGGCTGGGGTTAAGGGACAGCCCGGCGCTGGGCCGCGCCGTGAACGGCCTGGACGGCCTCCGGGCCTGCCGCGTCCTCGCGGGGCAGCTGGGTGACCTCTTCATGGGGAAGCCCGGCGATCTGCCCCCCGGAAAGGCGTCGCTCGCGGCGGCGCTCCTCTGCCACGCGGACGACAGGAAGAGCCGGTGCTACAGGATCCTGGACGCGCTCTCCGAGAGGTGGGTCCCCGGAAGGCCGGCGGCGGACGTGCCCGGCGCGAGGGAGGAGTGCGAGCGCTACGCGGAGGCGAGGCACCCGCTTCTGGACATGCACCGCTCCTACGTGAACGTCTGGTTCTCCGCCCTCCTGAAGCTCGCGCGGAAGAGGGGGGCACTCCCGTCCTCGCTGTGGATCTGGCTGAAGCCCACTGACAGGACACTCTTCTACTCCCTCAGCCAGGTGGGCGGGCGCGCGGCCTGGCCCGAGGCTTCGGGAGTCTGGAGCCACTACGCGGCGGAGTCCAGGGCGGGGAGGACGCTCAGGGGTCCGGTGGTGGACGGGGCCGCCGCGGCCTTCGCCGCGGCCCTGCGGAAGGACGGGTGGATCGCCCCGGAGGACGGCGCCGCGGTGGGGCCCTACGGGCACTTCTACGTCGGGGAGAGCGTGGAGCCGAACGCGGAGCTCATGGGCGCGGCCGCCGGCTTCGCGAGGGCGGAGTCGGCAGACGCCGAGGCGGACAGGAATGCGGTGGGCATGGGCGGGATCGTCAGGGCCGGGGAGGACGGGAAGACTCCGGAGACCTGGAGGGGGGAGGACATCCTGGAGGGCATCCGGGAGATGCAGCGGAAGGAGCTCTTCGATGCGGTCAAAAAGGGGACGCATCCGGAACCCTGGCGGAGCTGGGCGCTCGGGGAGTCCGGCGGCGCGGAGGGCGGCGGTGCCGGAGCGGAACCGGACGCGGAACGGCATGGGGACGGGGCGGAAGATGAAGCGGACTGGGACCGGCATGGGGACGGGGCCGGAGCGGAAGCGGACGGCAATGAAGAAGGTGGCGGAGTTCATGACGTCAGGGGCATCGATGATGTCGAAGATGACGGAGAGGGCGGCGATGGCGATGGTGATGATGAAGGCGGGGAGGATGGTTTAGAGGAAGGCGAAGCGGGCGAAAATTTTAGCGGCGAAGACTTCGGTTTTGACGAAGGAAAAGGGGAAGGGGAATGTACCGGTGGCGGGCGGGACGAAGAAGACTATTGAGCCGGGAACGCGGTCGGAGACGGTATCTTGGACATCAGCGTGCCTGATAATGTTATCGGTGATGACGACGATGACGACGACGGCGATGATGATGATGATGATGATGATGATGATGATGACGACGACGACGGCGACGGCGATGGCGATGACGATGACGATGACGATGAC
>JAISEQ010000218.1 GCA_031264045.1 Deltaproteobacteria bacterium | reverse complement strand
CCCTGAAACAGAGAATCGATGGTTTTCAGAAGTTGCGTCTTGCCGAATCTCCTTGGGCGGGACAGGACACAGCTCTTGTATTTTTTTAACGTTCAGAATATTGTAGATATACTCAGTTTTGTCAACGTAAAGACAATTATCTTGTATAATTTCTTGAAATGACCGATCTGTTGTAGATAATAATTTTTTCCATTATCAAACTCGGCATGTCAGCCTGCTTCCGTGGTCGACAGGAATCCAGTGATATGGGCAACCTTGAGCGTTTGCCAGGGTTAACCGGCGTGGATGGACCAGTCGGACATTATCGGACTATCATGAAATAGCAATTATTTCAACCTGTCAGAAACTGCCTTAATCTGGTCTGGCATCATGATCTCCGGCATTCCTGACGCGGACACCGGAATCGCTATGGGTTCCGAAAAGAGGTTCCGCATCGCCACGCTTTCCGGCATTTGCTTGAAGCGCCATAATCCCTTACATGCCGCGCGGCGAAAATTGAAAGCTCCCTTCGCCATCGCTCGCTTCGTCGGATGCCGTTTGGCCAGTTGGAGCTTCGCCGGATGCCGGTTTGCCAGATTCCGGTTCGTGCTCGGGATGTCAAGATGCCGCACTAAAACGTTTGACAACATAATAATATTTCTGTATCATACCATGCTACATAATGACTTGTTAATATTTTCATTTTTAATTTTATAATTTTTTCGGATCCGTTGGTCAATGCGAGGCCGGATGATTCGAGAGAACGCTGGTCCTGGCGAGGTCGGGGGATTCGCGGGGACGCGGTACATGAGTTCGTAGATGGTCGGCCCGTCATCTCCAGCCGCCCATGATGACGAAGGGAGCCCAGTAGTACGGGTGCGTGAAACCGCTCCCCTCCCAGACTGTAGCGGCGTCCCGGGCTGCATGGGAGATTCCGTATCCGTCGAGCAGTTTGCCCCGAACCGGCCCGGCCTTCGCGTCCGTGTCCCGCATCACCTTCAGCTGAGCCCCCCTGAGAGCCTCGGCCTTGCCCAGGCCTTCCGCGTAGTGGAGACGGTAGAACTCCCGCATGAGTTCCGGCGTTGACATGTCGTCCACGGGCAGGAGCGTGGCCAGCACCGATCCGGCGCCTTCCCGGAGGAAGATCTCGCCCAGGCTCTCCACCTCGCGGCCGTCCGAGCCTTTCCTCGCGCCCGATCCGGTGTCGCAGGCGGAGAGCGTCAGCATGTCCAGGCCGGTGAAGTCGAATTCGCCGGAGGTTTTCAGATCCCCGAGGCTGACGCGGGTCCCGTCCCCCAGAAGAAGGGCCGAGCGGGCGAGGCTCTCCGGGTCCATCACGAAATGGCTGGCCACATGCACCACCGGAGCGTCTGAAGCCAGGCTCCGCGAGAGTGCGCCCCTGTCGAAGTCAGCGTCCAGCAGGCCCTGTCCTTCCATCACGCCCTCCGCGCCTCCGCCGCCCACGATTGCCTCTATCTCCGAGGCCACGCCGGGAAGCGCCTGGAAGCCGGGCCACGCCGCCGTGACGCCCAGTGCCCTGGCCGTCGGGCGCCTTCCGGGGCCTCCTTCCTCGCCTCTCGGTCCGTCCGGACCTCCGGCTTCGGCACCGGCATCCGTTCCGGCATCCCCGCGGGCGCCCGGCCCCCCCCGGCCCTCCGGCCTTTCCAGAGCGGTCCTGCTGAAGATAGCCGTGGGGTAGCGTTCCGCGAGCCATCTCTCGCCGTCCCACAGCGCCGCGAAGGGAACGTAGCGGAGCGCCCCGTCCATTGAGAGCAGGATGATTCTGGTGCCCGCCTTCTCCAGATCGCCCGCGACGGGCTCCATCACCGCGTCGTGGAGCCTTTTGCCGGCCTGGCGGGGATCCCTGCTGCGGTCTCCGGCGAGCGCCCTGAACTCCAGCGCCAGCCGTTCCGTCTCTTTAGAACCAGTCTCCGACACCCTGACGGCCGTCCCGCCCTCCGTCACGGTCACCAGGTACAGCCTTTCCGCTGCGGAAACGGCACAGACCAGGGCCGCGTCCCCTCCCGCGTCCGAAAGCCGCCTCCGCACGTCCTCCAGGGTCCCCGCCGCCGCCCGCGCGGCGGCAGACGGCCCCGCGGCAGTCCGGGAGCCTTCTTGAAGGAGATCCGGGAGCCTCGCCGTCACCTCCAGGATCCCCGCGGCCGTTTCCCTGGCCGCCTCCCCGGAAGCGCCCGGGGCGCCGGAGAAAGCCGCAGGCTTCGCCGCGGCCAGCCATGCCGCGCCAGCCGCCTCTTCCGGCGAGCCCTCGAACAGGTAGGCGAAGGCGTCCGGCCCCCTCCCCGCGCCGGGGGCTCCGTCCCCCGTTCCCTGAGCCTCCCCGGCCGCCGTGTCCACGTCGGGATCGAGACCGCGCATCTCCTCCTCCTTCATGAGCCACATGACGGCCATGGCCTCGTCGGTCCTTCCGGATCTGACGAGCTGGTCGAAGAGGAGCCGGTAGCTGTGGGAGGATTGGAGGAAGTAGCTCCGCCTGAGGCCCTCCTCGGACGGGTCGATGGCCCCGCGGGACTTCTGGGACGCGGCGACCGAGAGCTTCAGGAAGAAGACCGCCCCGGAGGTGTCCCCGCGTCCCGCGCGGACGGTCCCGAGGAGATAATGCGTCTCTGCCGCCAGGGGCGACTCGGGCCCGAAGAGGCTCGTCTCCGCGGCCGCGATCTCCAGAAGCGCCCTTTCAGCCTCGTCGGTCTCCCCCAGCGACAG
>JAISEQ010000199.1 GCA_031264045.1 Deltaproteobacteria bacterium | reverse complement strand
TGATGATGATGATGATGATGATGATGATGATGATGATGACTGGGATGACGATGACGATGACGATGATGAGGATGATGAGGAAGACGATGAAGATGACGATGACGACGACTGGGACGATGACGACGACGACGATGACGATGACGATGATGGTGGTGACGATGACGATGATGATGATGATGGTGGTGACGGTGACGACGACGATGACGATGATGACGATGATGACGATGATGGTGATGATGGTGACGGTGAAAGCTGTTGCGAAATACACGGAGTTGACTGCTTTGGCCGTGTCGGAACGGAAAGGGGAACGGGATTGTTGGACGATTGAGCATTCATGTCTGTTATAAATGAAGGCCTCATCGTCTGAAATGGCAGGCGAGAACCGAAGAGGATAACGGGCAGGGCATAGGGACTCGAATCAGGAAGGAAACCTTAAAGGATTTAAGAGCGTGTAGGCAAGAAATCCTTCTGACCCGGAACCGCATTCCGTATGCATCTCCGGGGAACTGTAGGAGAGACCTCACGAAAATTTTACCGGCGGTGACCTTGAGGTTCCTGGAAGGGGAGAGGGATTGCCGCTTCAGCCGGATGCCCGAGAGAGAGGCATCTTTCGCGGAAACTAACCGATCATGCAGCGGCCGCAGGCCGAGGGAGAAGTTTATGACTATAGAGTCGGTACATTTCATCGTGGGCAGGGTCACGGAGATCGACATGTCGGTAGCGGGCGAGAGAAAGCTCGCCGAGCTGGAGGTCCTGGGGGCCGCGTGCCCGGGAGGGCCATACGTCCACAGGATAAGGCTCTTGAACTCCGAGAGGGCAGGAGAGCGGCTGCTTTCCGGCATCGAGGTCTCGGACACGGTACTGGTCGAGGTCGAGAATCTCAGGTTCATCAGGGGATTGAGCGGCGGAGATCCCGGGCACTTCTTCTCGTACCTGGTCCCCGGGGGGATCCTGGAGAAGGCCGCGAGACCGGCCTCACATAGCCTTCACTTCATACGGGCGACCTTCACGGGCTCGGCGACCGTGCCTGAGGGCGGCACGGAGATGCAGTTCCGCGAGAGATTTTCGGGAACCCATGACGGATGCGACTACGCTTTCCGCCTGAAGGGCCGCCGCCTGAAGCACGTCCTGGAGGCGAAGTTCATGCGGGGCGAGGAGATTCTCGTGCGCACCTCGGAAGTGAGGCCGCTCGGTCGCGACGTGAACGGTTCGGCGGAGCTCACCGGCACGGGTATGGAGTTCTTCCGCATAGGGATAGAGGCCGTGAGACCGACCGTTTCCCGAAGGCTTGGAGGCAGGGACCGTTCCGTGCGCGTTCCGGCAGAAACGGCGGTCGCGGGAGACATGGCGGCCCGGGCAGTTCCGGAGCTTCCGGAGTCCGATGCGGCCCCCGCGCCGGTTACACCCCCTGACCAGTCTGAGTCCGAGGCCTCCTGCGGGGAGCTTCCCTGCCTGAAGTCCGGCGGGGGCGGCATGGGGCCGGAGGCATGGAGTGTCTGATGGTAACGATATCCGCGCACAGCGTACTGTATCATGCCCGTCCGCCTCCGGGGATTTGCTTTGTTTGAGTTGCTTATGTTCTTGATGTTCTTGATGTGTTTGGGGCCTTGTTTTGTTTGAGTTGCTTATGTTTTTGTTGTTCTTGATGTTCTTTGTATACCCGGACGTCTCCGCTGATTTTACGATTTCCGGCTGTCTGGTGCGCCGTGGAGCCCTTGAACTCAAGGATTGCCAACGCGCTCATATCTTTGGTTGCCATTGGGATATAGATTTTCTGTTCATTCAATGTGATCGTTGTGATTATCCTGAAACTCATGCTGATCAGCCGAAATAGCCGCGATGCAAAAATTTAGAATGATTTGAAAGAGTTGAAAGAGTTGAAAGAGTTAAATCTTTTAAATGAAGTCAAGATTTTTTTTGTTTATTCGAACATTCAAATGGATACGGAGGAACCTTTTTGAATCTTGTTGTTTCAGTATCACCATGGGTTAAAGAAGGTAAAGTTGTCATCATGGTTGACTGTCACATGATTTGCAGATAATTTTACTGTTAAAAATAAATGGTTAGAACAACATCAAAATGCCGACATAAGTGTATTGTTAGAGGAATGAAAATTTAATCTCTGGTGAAAATCTGATTTGCAATTGAAATTTCATAATCATTGATTTCATTTATTGTAATTTATAATTAATGACTGAAAATATTTTGAATAGTCTAAATATAATAGTCAATAATGATATCTATTCATGTAAATATATGGTCTTGTTCATGCTCAAGATCAAGGCCAGAACCGACCGTAGACCATGTTCTGGACCGAGCCGCAGTCCAGGATCAAGTCAAAAGGTAAATTGCGCCGCAGGGCGCGGGGAAGGAGGACGACATGTTCTTCAGGCGCGTTTTCGAGAGAAGGAGAAAGGAGAGGGAAACTGCGGCGCGGATCGAAAATGCCCTGGCGGAGATGGACGTCTTTTTCACGTCGAGGCCCTGGAAGGTTCTGTCGCTGGACTTCGACATTGCCGGGGCGGCGGGGTCTTTCGCGGAGAACGCGGTCAAGCCGGAGGACTTCTTCGATCCCAAGGAGGAGGAGGTCGCGTGGGTGTTCGGGAGGAACAGATGACGGAAGCAGCGACCCGTGCCGCTTCCGCCGAAAAGGCGTATCCGGGCGTTTCCGGACCCGGCGGGTACGTGTTCAGCGCCGGGTGCCACCTGCCGCCGCCCGGGTCCCGCGCGGACAGCCCGAGGACCGAGCTCGCGTCCCGTCTGCTGGGCGGCATGCCCGGCGGAGGCCGGATCGGCCGGGGCGGGGCCGGCGGGCCCGATCCGGTGCCGCCGCCCTTCAACCCCGTGTCGGGGATGCCCTACCGGGGCATCAACTGTCTTTCCCTCGCGTCGAAGGCCCGCAGGGACCCGAGGTGGCTGAGCTTCAAGCAGCTTCTCGGGTTCGGGTGGTGGCCCCTGCCCGGGGCCAGGCACTCGCTTATCGAGTTCTGGCAGTGGAGGGAGACCGTCGCCCTCAGGGACCGGAGCGGCAGGGAGATTGCCGGTCCCGGGGGGAAGCCCCTCGTGCGGGAGGTTACGTTTACGCGCCCCCGGGTGCGCTACTGGCGTCTCTTCAACATGGAAGACCTGGCTTCCCCCCTGGGGGGCACGGTCCCGGCATGGGATCCTTCCGGAGCGGCAGTGGACCGTGCCGCCGCGGCGTTCGATGCCGTGGCCGCCACCGGGGCCCGGATCGTCGCCGTCCCGGTCCGGGGAGCAGGCGTTGTCGCTCCCGCGTCCTACTCGGCCTCGAAGGACGCCGTGCTGGCCCCTCCGGCGGAGAGCTCCGCCTCGGCGGGCGGGTACTTCTCCGGCCTGTTCCGCGCGCTTGCCCGTTGGGCCATGAGGCCGGGGAGGATCGAGGGGACGGGAGGCGGCGGGGGTTCAAGGGGACCGGCGGCGGAGGCGCGGAATGATCTGGTCTCGGATCTGGCCTCCTGGATGATGGGCCTGGAACTCGGGGTGGAAGGAAGGCTTCCCTTCGAGCTGGACTGCATGAGGGGGCTGGACAGGCAGGTCGGGTCCGTTCCCCACCAGCTGGCCCGCGCCGCCGCGACGGCTGAGATCGTGAGGGGCTATCTCATGGGTTTCAGCGCTGATCTCGTCCCGTGGTGGAGGCGCTCCGCTTCCGCGTTCCCGGACGCTCCGGACTCGGGAAGCTCCGGTCCAGTTCCGGGATGCCGAGGCACGGGGGGACAGGGCACCGGTCCGGCAGGTCGGGGATCTTCAGGCTCGGGCACGATCAGCGGGGGAAACCGGCCGTCGGCCGGCGGAACGGTTTCGGCGGTCAGGGGCATGCCCGTTCAAAACTTGCCTCTTCAGGGCAAGCGTTCATGACATGAGTCTCCGAGGCATGCGCGTTCAATGGATGTCCGGTCAAGGCGTGACCGTTCAGGGCAAGGCAGATCAAGACATGTCCGGTCAGGTCCTGACCGTTCAGGGCAGGGCAGGTCAAGGCGGGCCCCTTCTGGGTAAGACAGGTCAAAGCGGACCCCTTCTGGGCAAGGCAGGTCAGAGTATGGCTCTTCAAGTAATGGAAGGTCAAGAAAGCAGCTGCCCGGCAAAGGCGTCGCATGGTGCCGCCGGAGAGGTGCAGACTGGTGCCGGTCGCGGGTGCGTCGCCCGGACCGGGGCGTCCGGCGGTGTCCCGCGTGCCGTTGCGGCGTCCGGCGGACGCGAGTGCCGGGGAAGCTTTTCAGCAGGAGACGGGACGCCTCTTTCCCGGTCCCCCCCGTTTCCCCGGGATCCCGGCTATTTCCTGCCCGACCCCCGTACGGAGCGGGAGGAGGAGAAGCGCAGGGCGCTCGTGGTGAACTCCGTCTTCGGGATTCTCCTGAGGCCGGGGCTGATCATTGAGCAGCGGGAGAGATGGCTCGGGATCCTGGACATCGTGGAGGAGGGGCGCGGGAGGTTCTGGACCAGGACCCTGGCCATGGCTGAGTTCCTGGAGGAGACGGAGAGGATTGCGGTGTCGGCCGCAGGCCGGGCGGGGGACGATGCGGACAGGTTCAGTGCCGGGACGGACGCGCCGGCCGCGGAGGCCAGGGCTTCCGACTCCGTCCTGGCGGCGCTCGGCTTCGCGAGGCTGCTCGGGATGCCCGGATTTCTCCTGAAGCTCCCGGAGGACGGGTGGCCGGGACCCTTTCTGGCGGAGGACCTGAAGGGGTCCGGGACGGGCGAGTCCCGGCACGGGCTTTCCGGGGAAAAGTTCCCGTTCCCGGGCCGGACCGGGACGGGAGGGGGGGGAATCGGGCACCACGCCGCCGTGAACCGGGACAGCCGCGAGGTGCCGGGCACGTTTCCGGGGCAGCGGAACGCCTCCGATTTCGCCGTGCCGCTGAACTCTCCCGCGCTCCGCCTCACGGGGGACGAGGGCGTGCGGGCAGGCGACCTGGAGTATCTCCTGAAAGGCCTCGGGGAGCCCACGGGAGTCCTGAAGTCCCCGTTCCCTCCCGTGATGCCGGTGGAGCACAGGATTATCCGCCTCGGCGAGCCCGGGAGCCCGGACGCGGGAGGTCCCCTCCCGGCGGTGCCGACTGAGACTGCGGAGACCGCCGGTTCCGCTCCCGCAGAAATTTCCGGTGCCGGAGCTACGGACGGGCAGACCGGGCAGACCGGGCAGACCGGGCAAGCCGGGCGGGAAGGGCAGGAAGGGCGGTGCGGGCATGTCGGAGGACCGGCATCTCCTTCCTCCATGGAGGATCCGGGAACTTGCGCGCCGCCGGCATCGAACGGGCGGCTGTACCTGCCTTCGGGACAGGGGGTCTCGGTCGGGCGGGCGGCGGAGCCTGAGGAATTGCCGAATGGAGTCCCGAATGGATTTCCGGAGGTTCCGAACTGGCGGGTCCCGTTCGGCTGGCCCGTGCCGGCAGTGCCCGTTCCGCCCCGTATACCGGTCTTCCCCGGTATGGGGACGCCCCTTGAAATCCCCCTGCCGCCCGCCCCGCTTCCGACCGGGGACGACATGAGGGAGTGCCCTCCCCCCATTCACGCCGGAACCTGTGGAGAGCGGAGGCCCGCGCCGCAGAAGGACTGCCCGGTTCTTCGGTCAGCTTCAGAAAGGAAGATTGCCTTTTCGCACGGACGATTTGCTTCAGAACGGGCAATATCCCTCCCGCACTTACCATGCGTCTTTCTCAAAGGCGATCCGTCTTTCGTACTGACTTTGCGGCTTTCGCGCTGACCATGCGTCTTTCGCAAAGACGATCCGGCTTTCGCGCTGACCATGCGTCTTTCGCGCTGACGGTCCGGATTCCGCACTGTCCATGCGGCTTCCGCGCTGACTTTCCGGCTTTCGCGCTGACAATGTACCTCTTCACTCACTGTGACGCTCCAAGGCGGACTGTTGGGCTTACGCGTGGACAATGCGCCTTTCGCATAGGCGATACCGCTGACAGGAGAGACGATTCCGATCCCGCACGTAAGATTTCTTTCCCGCAGGAACAATGCTTCTTTCGCGCTGACGATACCGCTTTCGGGCGGACGGTTCCGGTACGGCGCTGACTATTTAGCTTTCACGCGTTCGATTCAGTTTCATCCGTTCCCGTCCGCTTCCTGCCGCGCCTGTCCGGCTGTGCCGCATGAGGCTTTATCGTGCGCGGCTGAAAACTTCAGGCTCCCGCCCCCCCGCCCGGCAGACGTGTCGCGGGGCCGGTCTGCCTTGTCCTCTCGCCGCGACCTGCCGAGAAAAATGAAGCCCAAGAGGCTTGGAAGGTTTACATCGTGACAGACTCCCAGACTTACCGACCGCTTCACTGGCTCATGAGCGTCCTCGTTGCTTTTGCCTGCGCGTCCTGCGTTCCGGACAGGCAGGACGAGCGTCCGGACTTGCCTGTCAGCACCAGGGGGACAGTGGACCTGGGGAAGGCCTTCGACATCCTTGCCGGCGTTCCGGACGCGTCCGGGGCCTCAGGCAATGGAGTCGGCGCGGCTCCGGGTGCGGCGGAATCCCTGCCGGCGCAGGCAGTCCCAACGGTCCGGCAGCGGAATTCCGCGGATCGTCCGGCTGATTCGGCGTTCCGTCCGGAGGCCGGCGGGGCGGTCGGGGGAGAGGTCGCAAAACCTTTCCCGGACGCCTTGAAGAGGCATGGGGGAAGATCCGCGCCCTGGCCAGTTGCCGCAGACGGAGCGGGTTACGGACTCGGAACGGGAGTCCGCAGGCTCCATGACGCCGCCGGACTGCCGCACGGGGCTTCTGCCGGTTCAGTCGACGATGTCACGTCTCCCGGTTCGGCGGGCGGCGGTTCTCCGGGCTCGGCCGACTTCGCGTCCCCGGTCGCGGCGGACGGCGAGTTTCACCTCAGGCCGGTTCCTCGCGGCATGCCGGAAGGAGCCTTCGGAAGGGGGGGAGGGGCGGATGCCGGACACTCGCCGGTCCCGGACGGCATCTTGGAGATAAGGGTTCTGGGCCAGGCTGTCTCTGGCAGGTACCGGAATCTGGATCTGGCGTTCGCCCGGGGGGGGATGTCGCTTCCGGCCGGGTCCGTCGTGTCCATGATCCCATCCTCCGACTGGCCGAACCTCCGGCCGGGCACGAGAAGGCTCGTTTACGGAGGAAGGCTCCGGCTCCAGGGCCTCCTCGCGGCGTCCGGGCCGGGCATGGTTCCCCTTGAGGCCGAGCTTCCCGGAGGGGTGCGGCTGAGGACGGACGTGCGGGTGGCTGAGGCATACTCCATGTCCGTCGCTTTGAGGCATGCCGGAGACGGCACCTTCGATGCCGACGTGGCCGTCATGAAGGACGGGCGGCCCTACGGCGGGGCACCGGTGAGATTCCTCGCCTGTCCGGAGATCTCGGGACTGGGCCCCCGAGCGAGGAAGGCGGATTCCGGAGGGACGGTCCGGATAAGTGGGCTCCGGATCCTTGGCGCCGGGGCCGTGCTGAAGGCCGCGGTGGACGGCTGGCACCGGGTGGAGGCGCCGCTTTTCCCAGGGGAGGGCGAGGCATACGGCGGGCCCGGAGGCTCCGGATCGGACGCTCCGGCAGCGGCGGAGTCGGTCGTGCGCGGCCGCGCCGTCAGGGGTCTCGGCGTTGGGGAGGACTGGTCCGGGAATTGGGATGAAGGGTCCCGGACGGGGGATGACGTGTCCGGGAATTGGGATGACGAGTTCCGGACTGAGGAGGACGTGTCCGGGAATGGGGATGACGAGTCCCTGACGGTGGATGACGGGTCCGGGAATGGGGATGACGAGTCCCGGACGGGGGATGACGGGTCCGGGAATGGGGAGGCAGGCCCGTGCGGGGAAGGCCTGGTCCCCGACGGTCCCGGGGCGGACGGCTGGGAGGCCTACGCCTACATGGACGGGGAGGGATGCGGTTCCCCGGGCGACGAGGAGACTTTTCTGGCCTTGAAGGCCGGAGGCGGCGGACGGGCCGGCCCTTCCCGCGGCACGGCGGAAAGGGTCGTCGGCAGTCCGGATGCCCGGGGGGATTCGCGCCGGGCCGCGAGGCGCCCCTACGGGGGCGGCGGCGCCCACACCATGGCGGGATCTGCCGGCAGGGACGCGTCTCTGGAGGACCGGGTCCTCGAGATGGCGGCGTCGGCCGGATCGGACCCCTTCGCGGACGCGGTCCTGGGCTGGCTTTCCAGGTACGGGAAAGCCAGGCTCGAGCTGGGGGCGGGCCCCGGGGGCGTCACGGGGGCCATTGATTTCCTGTACCCGTTCTTCGACGGGGAGAAGCTCACCCTGTTCGGCCAGGCCGGGGCGAGGACGGCCCGGGACGGGAGATCCTTGGCCAATTTCGGGCTCGGGGCGAGGATGTTCCCGGGCGGTGGCCAGGGGCTGGGGGCGAACGCCTTTCTGGACTGGGACCTGGGCCGAGGCCACGGGAGGGCGGGCGTCGGCGCCGAGTACTGGAGGGAGTTCTTCTCCCTCCACGCCAACGCGTACTGGCCGGTGACCGGGTGGAAGATCTCGGAGGACTACGCGGGAGCCGTCGAGAGGCCGGCCTCGGGGTGGGATCTCACCGCCAGGGGGTATCCGCTTTCGGACGACAGGCTGACCCTTTCGGCAGGCTACGAGTCCTGGAAGGGGTCGTCGGTTTTCGGGCGGGGGCTCTACGACGATCCCGCGAATCCCACGAAACGCCGGGGGTCCTGGGTCTGGGGGGCCAGGTTCATGCCGCTTCCCGGGCTCTCGCTCAACATGGACTACCGTGACGGGGCCGAGAAGGGCTTTTCCGGATCGCTCGTATACACCGTGACCCTGGACGGGACGGGGGGAGCCGGCGGCTCTTCCCAGTCTTCATTTCTGTCGCCCTCGCCGTCATGGTCCTTAGCGTCCTCGCCGTCGTCGTCGCCTTTGTCCTCTTCTTCAATGTCTTCATCGAACCTGTCTTCGTCTTCATCGAACCCGTCTTCGTCTTCATCTAACCCGTCTTCGTCCGGTCCGGCGGGCCTTTCCGGGTCCGGATCAGTGTCCGGATCAGGGAACGGGTCAGGGTCCGGGCCAGGTTCGGGGTCCGGGACAGAGTCCGGATCCGGGACAGGTTTGGGGACCGGGACAGGCTCAGGGTCCGTGTCCGGGCCAGGTTCGGGGTCCGGGCCAGGGTCCGTGTCCGGGTCCTGGTACGGGTCCGGGTCAGGGGGCGGGAGCGGGTTCGATCCCCGCTCGAGGCGCCACGACTTCGTCCAGCGCCGCTACGACATGCCCCTCGAGTACCGCGCCCGGGCACGTTACGTCATAAGGCTCGTCCGCTGCGGGGACGGGGTCTGCCGGTTCAGGGTCACGAACTCGCTGGGCGTCGCCTGGGGGCATCTGGCAGTCGGGGCCAGGGCGGTCACGGACGGGTTCGCCGCGGCGGATCCGTCGACGGGGAGCCCGTCGGGGTCCTTCACGACGGACGGGGACGGCTATTTCGAGGTGCTGCTCCTGCCGGAGCCCGGGGTGGCGGAGGGCACGCTCCGGGTGTCGGCCGGGGACGCCGAGGCGGACTTCAGGGTGGTCTTCGGGGAGGAGTCCGGGACCTACGGGCGGATCAGGGTGATCTATGTCGGACGGGAGGCGGCAAACGTCCACGTCTTTCGGGTGATCGGCCCCGACGGCGGGGGAGTGGCGGGGCACAGGGTTGGCTTCACCGTCGGAACCGGGATCCCGGTGGTGGATCCCGGGAGCGGGAAGCCGAGGGAGTTCTTCTCAAGCGACCCTGCGGGCTACATCCGCATAGGGATAGCCTCGGCGGATCCCGGGGAAAGGGAGTGCGTGGTGACGGCCGATCCGGACGGGGGCGATCCCGAGGACTTTCCCGTGGAGCTCGCATACGTCCTGGAGCTTTCGGCGGAGCCCCTGGAGCTCCCGTACCCGGAGTCCCGGAAGGTCGTCTTCACACCCAGGGCGAACGGGGCGGGGCTGGCTCCAGGCACGCTGGTGCGCTTCGTTTCGGAGGGGGCGGACGCGGATTTCGAGGGCCTTCCGGAGCTGGCGGAGACCGACGCGGACGGGAAGATAGAGGCCGTCCTGAAGCCCCTGAAGGAAGGGGAGCTGGCGCCGGTGAGCGTCGTCTCGGGAGGGGAGCGCTCGAACGCCGTCACGTTCAGGGCCGTCGCAGGCGGGCCCCTGGTGCTCGCTGCCGACAGGGAGTCGCTGGGTTACCTGTCCCCCAGGCGCACGGTCTTCACCCTGCGCCTGAACGGCGGGGAGCTCCCTGAGGGGACTGGGGTGACCTTCGAGCCGGGGAGCCCGTCCGGGTTCAGGGGGCTCCCGTCCGGCGCCGTGACCGGCCCCGGCGGCGCCGTCGCGGCGGAAGCGCTCGAGGCCGCCGTGCCCTCCGGGCCGCTGACCGTCCGGGCCAGGGCCGGGGAGCGCGTTTCCGGGCCCGTCGAGTTCGCGGTCGATCTGGACGGGCAGCTCGAGCTTTCGGCCTCCCGGGAGGACCTTGAGCTGGGCCGGACCGTGGAGGTGGTCCTGACGCTCCGCTACCGGGGCGAGCCCCTCCCGGAAGGGACCGAGGCGGGCTTCGTCTTCGTCCCCTCCGATCTGGCGGGGCTCCCGTCAACCGCGGCCGTCTCTGCCGGGGGGACGGTCACGGTTCTCCTGGAGGCCAGATCCTCCGGTACGATTACGGTCTCTGCCGAGCTGGGCGGCCTCGGATCCAACCGGGTGGACTTCGCGGCGGACGCGGCGGGAGACCTCGGGCTCTCCGCCGGACGGGACGCGCTGGAGTTCCTGGAGCCGACCCCCGCGGTCTTCACCGTGAGCAGGGGCGGCGTCCCCCTCCCCGAGGGGAGCGCCGTGACGCTCGTCCCGCTCGAGCCCGCGACCCTGGCGGGGCTGGACGGGTCCTTCACGACCGGTCCGGGGGGCAGCTTCACCGTGTCGGGCTTGACGGCGCTTAAGCCCCGGGGGCCGCTCCGGGTCAGGGCGTCCGCGGGAGGCCTCGAGAGCGGCCCCGTCGGCTTCGGCGTGGATCTGAACGGGGATCTCTCCCTCGCGGCCTCGCGGGAGAGCCTGGAGCTCGGGGTTCCCGTCCCGGTGACGCTCACGCTCCGCTACGGCGGGAAACAGCTTCCCGCGGGCACGGAAACGGGGTTCCTGTTCCGGGAGGACGAGCTTTCCGGGCTGCCGTTCCGGGCCGCGACCGCGGCGGGCGGCACGGTCGCGGCGGATCTGGAGGCCCTGGTCCCCCGTCCGGTCGCTCTCTCCGCGTCTCTGGGGACGCTCGTGTCCAACGCGGTGGAGTTCTCGGTCGACGCATCCGGGCCGCTCACGGTCGCGGCGGACCGGGATTCCCTGGAGTTCACGGTCCCGGAGACCGTCCGCTTCACGGTGGGCGCGGGGGGCGTCCCGCTCCCCGCAGGCGTCCGGGTGACGCTGGCGGCGGAGGATCCGGGAAGGCTCGCGGGCCTCGGAGGCGAATGGACCACCTCCGAGGGCGGCGTGATAGCGGTGCCTTCCGTTACGGCGCTGTGGCCGGAGGGGCCGCTGGCGGTCACCGCGCGGGCGCTCGATCTCGAGTCCGGCCCGGCGGTTTTCGGGGTGAGGCTGGAAGGGACCCTCGGGCTTGCCGCCTCCCGGGACGTCCTCGGCCTCTTCGAGGCGAGGGAGACGGAGCTGGGGCTCACCTACCGGGGCGCCGCGCTCCCCGCGGGGGTGCCGGTCTCCTTCCTCTTCGATCCCTCCGAGCTCGGGGGACTGGAAGCCTCCGCCGCTGCCGGCCCCGGAGGGACCGTGGCCGCGGCGCTCTCGGCGCTCGTCCCGGCGGGGCCGGTGAGGCTCGCGGCCGCTCTGGGGACCCTGGAGTCCGCCCCGGTCGGGTTCGGGGTCGAGATGAAGGGGACACTGGGACTGACCGCCACACGCGACACCCTGGAACTCTTCGCCCCCAGGTTCACGGAGCTCGCGGTGACGCTTAACGGAGTCCCCCTCCCGAGCGGGACGGCGGTCGCCTTCAGCTTCGGGTCCGACGAGCTGGAAGGGCTTCCCGCTTCGGCCGAGACGGGCCCCGGCGGGAAGGTCGCCGCGTCCCTGGCGGCGCTCACGGCAGGCGAGCCCGTCCTGGTCGCCGCCTCGGCGGGCGGGCTCGACTCGAACCCGGTCGGCTTCGGCGTGGAGATGCTGGCGGAGCACCTGGGCATGGACTGGATCCTGGACCCCGCGACTCCGTACCACTCGGGCGACATCGTGGAGGAATACGCCATGTTCCCCTGCGAGAGCTACCGGGGGTCGTTCTCCTTCGCGTACAGGGGGAAGGCCCTGGGCGGCACCTCCATGTCGCTCAGGGGGACGGGTCTCCCGCCGGGAGGCGTCTCCTTCGTGACCGACCAGTCGGGATCGGCGTCGTTCCCCGTGGGCTACACGGACCCCTCCGACGAGAAGTACATGGCCGATCCCTGGTGGCATCTTGACGCGGGAAGCTCCAGCATGCTCGTCAGGGGGCCCATCCCGACGTACTTCCATCCCTGCCTGTGACGGCGGGAGGCTCGTTCGGCGGGACGGAAGTCCTGCAGCGCGGGTTTCGGGAGGGACGCCTTGAGGCGCAGTCGTTGGGACGGAAGCCTTCAGAGGAAAACTCCGGGACGGAAGCCTTCAGGCGAAACCTCCAGGAGGGAAGCCTTAAGGCGAAACCTCCAGGAGGTAAGCCTTGAGGAGCGATCGCCGGGAAGGAAGCCTCGAGGCGCGATCGCCGGCAGGGGAGCCGTCAGACGTCAGATTTGGGGATGACAGATCAGTCCGGCAACATGCCTTCCGTCTTGAACCGGCTCCCGATCATGTCCCCGGCGGCAGATGCCGTCGGGGACCCGGGTTGCCGGAAAACGGCATCTGGATTTCAGTGCCTTTCAGTGTGAAACATCCTGGTGCTTGACTTCAAAAGGATATACGGGAATTTTGCAAGCGAGCTTAAAAAATCATCCAGATGTTCCCTAAATGAAATCGTGTGAAATCTGATTGCGCTGAATGAAATCTTGCGAAATCTGATTGCGCTGAATGAAATCTTGCGAAAACTTTATGCCCGGTGAAAAAATTAAACTAATATTGGATTTGATGGACATTAAATTGAATCTTGAACCGAAAAGATATCTAAATGCGAAAATTTGAATTTTATCGGAGTTATGTTCATTTGTTGACAATTTATCATTGAACCTGCGATTATCACGAGAATCATATCAAAAACAAATATCTAATATTGTACAATCAAAAAACAACGTATTAAGCGTATGCGTAAGTCATTGTCGCAAAATTA
>JAISEQ010000173.1 GCA_031264045.1 Deltaproteobacteria bacterium | reverse complement strand
GTGGGCGTGGGCGGGGGCGGGAAAGGGAACCCCGTCCCCTCAACTGATCCGCGCGGGCGGGTTCCTTCGGGTCGCGCGTCGCCTCCGGGCCATGTGACCCTCGGGGCGTGCTCAGGTCTTCCGGCAGGGGGACAATCCGGGGGGGAGTCCACTGGCATATCCGTCCGAGGGACGGTCCGGGGGGGTGCCCTCCGGTCTTCAGGCCGGGGGACAATCCGGGGGGGCGCCCTCCGGTCTTCCGGCCGGGGGACAATCCGGGGGGTGCCCTCCGGCTTTCCGGCCGGGGGACAATCCGGGGGGGAGTCCTCCGGCATATCCGTCTGCGGGACGGTCCGGGGGGGTGCCCTTCGGTCTTCCGGCAGTGGGACAATCCGGGGGGGAGTCCTCCGGCATATCCGTCCGCGGGACCGGCCTGGGTGGGAGTCCTCCGGCATTTCCGTCCGCGGGACGGTCCGGGAGGAGTTCTCCCGTCTTTCGCAGGGGGCGCCGCCGCCGCGTCCTTCGTGACTGCGGGACGTGCGCGCCGGGTACGGGAGCGCCCGGCCCCGGGACCCTTCACGGAAGGGCCGCGCCCTCACTTGGTACCCCGGCCCCTCCTCAGCGCGGCGCCGGGGGTGCCGTATCCGGCCAGGGCCTTTTTGAGGAAGGCCCCGGTGAAGGACGTGGGGTGCCTGGCTATCTCCTCGGGGGTGCCCTCCGCCACTATCGTGCCGCCGCCCTCGCCCCCCTCGGGGCCCATGTCTATGATGTGGTCGGCGCACTTGATGACGTCCAGGTTGTGCTCTATGACTATGACGGTGTTGCCCTGGTCGGTGAGCGTCTGGAGGACGTCCAGGAGCTTCTTCACGTCCTCGAAGTGGAGCCCGGTGGTGGGCTCGTCCAGGATGTAGACCGTCCGGCCCGTGGCCCGGCGGGAGAGCTCCTTGGAGAGCTTCACGCGCTGCGCCTCGCCGCCGGAGAGGGTCGTGGCGCTCTGGCCCAGGCGGATGTAGCCCAGCCCCACCTCGGAGAGGGTGGCGAGCTTCTCCTTCAGGGCCGGGATGTTCCTGAAGAAGCTCTGGGCCTCGGTCACGGTCAGGTTCAGCACGTCCGAGATGGAGTGGCCGTTGTACTTGACGTCCAGGGTGTCGCGGCTGTAGCGGGCGCCGCCGCAGACCTCGCAGGTGACGTGCACGTCGGGGAGGAAGTGCATCTCTATGGTGGTGACCCCGTCCCCCCGGCATGCCTCGCAGCGGCCTCCCTTGACGTTGAAGGAGAAGCGTCCGGGGGCGTAGCCCCGGGCCCTCGATTCCGGGAGCCGGGAGAAGAGGTCGCGTATGGGGGTGAAGAGCCCCGGGTAGGTGGCGGGGTTCGAGCGGGGGGTGCGGCCTATGGGGGACTGGTCTATGTCTATCACCTTGTCAACCAGTTCCAGCCCGGTGATGGAGTCGTACTCGCCCGCCCTGGCGCGGGCCCGGGAGAGCTGCACGTGCAGGGCCTTGAAGAGGGTCTCGAGCACGAGGGTCGACTTCCCGGAGCCGGAGACCCCGGTCACGCAGGTGAAGACCCCGGCCGGGAAGCTGGCCGTGATTCCCTTCAGGTTGTTGGCCCTGGCCCCCTTCACGGTCAGGCGGCCCCTGGTGCAGGGGCGGCGCCTGGCGGGCACCGGGACCTCCAGGCGTCCGGACAGGTAGCCCCCGGTCACGGACTCCCGGTCCGCCACGAGCTTCTCCGGGGGGCCGGAGAAGACCAGCTTCCCGCCGTGCTCCCCGGCCCCCGGCCCCAGATCCAGGACGTGGTCGGCGGCGAGTATGGTTTCCGCGTCGTGCTCGACCACTATCACCGTGTTCCCCAGATCCCGCATCTGCAGGAGGGCCGACAGGAGCCTCGCGTTGTCCCTCTGGTGGAGGCCTATGGACGGCTCGTCCAGGATGTACATGACGCCGACGAGCCTCGATCCTATCTGGGTGGCGAGCCTTATGCGCTGGCTCTCCCCGCCGGACAGCGTTCCGGAGTTCCGGGCCAGCGACAGGTAGCCCAGGCCGACGTCGTTCAGGAATCCCAGCCTGGAGCGGATCTCCTTCACCACCCTGGCGCCTATGGCCTCGTCCTTGGCGGACAGCCTGAGCCCGTCGAAGAACTCCACGCAGCGGCCCACGGGGAGCCGGGAGAGCTCCTCTATGTTCATGCCGGAGATCCTGACCGCCAGCGCCTCCGGCCTGAGCCTCGCCCCCCCGCACTCCGGGCAGGGCTGGAAGGACATGTAGGCCGCCATCTCGTCGCGGTGCTGCTCCTTGTCCGTCTCCTTCCAGCGGCGGGCGAGGGAGTTGACTATGCCCTCGAAGGGGCGGGTGTAGTAGTAGCGCCTCCCGTCCCGCTCGTAGGAGAACTTGATCTCGTCGTCCCCCGATCCGTAGAACAGTGCGTTTTTCGCCTTCTTGGGGATCTCCTCGAAGGGGGCGTTCATGTCGAAGCGGTAGTGCCTGGCCAGGCCCTCCAGCTGCGAGACGTAGAAGCCGCCTATGGAGCGGATGGCGGGCACCGCCCCCTCGTTGAGCGACAGGGAGGGGTTGGGGACTATGAGCTCAGGGTCGAAGAAGACGTCCGCCCCCAGCCCGTCGCAGGCGGGGCAGGCCCCCTTGGGGTTGTTGAAGCTGAAGAGCTGGGGGGTGAGCTCGGGGTAGGATATCCCGCAGTTCGGGCACGCGGCCCTCTCGGAGAAGAAGAGCTCCTCGGCGATTTCGCCCGCGGCGTCCACCAGCGCCACGGTCATGACGCCCCCTCCCTTGCGGAGGGCCAGCTCGACCGAGTCGGTGAGCCTGCGCAGGCCCCCCGGCTTTACGGCCAGGCGGTCCACCACAGCCTCCACCCGGTGCTTCCTGCGCTTGTCGAGCGCGATGTCGTCGGCCAGATCGAGGATCTTTCCCCCGATCCTCACCCGGGAGAAGCCGTCCTTGCGCAGGCTCTCCAGGAGCTTCTGGTGCTCCCCCTTCCGGTCCTCCACTATGGGCGCCAGGAGGAGTATCCTCGTCCCCTCCGGAAGCGAGCTTATCTGGTCCACGATGGTCACCGGCGACTGGGCCCTGATGGGCTTCCCGCACACGTGGCAGTGGGGCTCTCCTATCCTTGCGAAGAGGAGCCTCAGGTAGTCGTGGATCTCCGTCACCGTGCCGACGGTGGAGCGCGGGTTCCGGCTGGTGGTCTTCTGCTCTATGGAGATGGCCGGGGACAGCCCCTCTATCAGATCCACGTCCGGCTTCTCCAGCTGGGAGAGGAACTGTCTCGCGTAGGCTGAGAGCGACTCGACGAACCTCCTCTGGGCCTCGGCGCAGAGTGTGTCGAAGGCCAGGGAGCTCTTCCCGGACCCGGAAAGGCCCGTGATGACCGTGAACGAGTCGCGGGGGATGTCCGCGTCCACGTTCTTGAGGTTGTGGACCCTGGCTCCCCTGATGGTTATCGTGTCTAGAGTCAATTGGCGCTTGCCGGTGGGCCCGGCCGCCCTGACCGGGCACGGGCCGGAGGGGGAGCGGGGCCGGTAGGGGGATCGGGCTGGCGCCGGGTCCCCGGGGTGGGTGAAGTGCGCGGGTCCCGTGGCGGGGCAGCTGGTCCCGGGGGCGGGAGGCCCGGCGGAAAGGCGTGAAGGCCGGTCCTCGGGGGCGGCTCCGGGCTCGGGGTCGGGGCGGGAGGAGCAGGCCGTGGCAGTCTGCCTTGGCCGGAGCCCGGAGCAGTTTCCGCAGGGGAGACGGACGCGGGGCCGTGAGGACCGGGGTCCGGGAGCGGGGGGGGAAGGCCGGGGTTCGGGCGCCATGCCCGGAAGACGCGGCGGAGAGCGCTCCCGACG
>JAISEQ010000039.1 GCA_031264045.1 Deltaproteobacteria bacterium | reverse complement strand
CTCTCCTTCGCAACTTCCGGCGACCCGCGTCGGTCCGGAAGCATCCCCATCACGTTAAAATTCCGGAAGAACAGGGAATAATCGGAAAGAACGGGGAAGAATCGGGAAGAACGGGGAAGAATCGGGAAGAACGGGGAAGAATCGGGAAGAACGGGGAAGAACGGGGAAGAATCGGAAATAGTCGGGAAGAACCGGAAAGCGTCTGGAAGGGTCCTGAAGCGAAATTGAGCGAAACGAAGAGTTTGGAAGCATCGGCAAAATGACGGAGATCCCTTTCCGGCGGCCCGATTGAACCTGTCCGGCCCTGCTGGAAGAATTGCTTCATGCCGTCCGCGCGTCGCTCGCCCGCCGGCACGGGCATCCCCCCGGCCCCGGTTCCTCCGCCCTGCACTTCGGCGTCCGAAGCGCCTTTCCCCAGGACCCGCTGGGACCCGCACGGCATTTCACGATGCAAAAGGAGAAGACAGTCATGGCCTCCAAGAAAATTTTGTTCATCGTGGGCGACTACGTCGAGGACCTGGAAATCTACGTGCCCTACCAGGCTCTGGAGGCGGTGGGACACAGGGTGTTCTCCGTCTGCCCCGGCAAGAAGCCTGGGGACATGGTGCGCACCGCCATACACGACGGCGAAGGGGCCCAGACATACTCGGAGAAGCCCGGCCACAATTTCTACGTCAGCACGGACTTCGACTCCGTGAAGACCTCGGACTACGATGCCCTGGTCATCCCCGGCGGCCGCGCCCCGGAGTACCTCCGCCTGAACGCCAGGGTCCTGGAGATCGTCCGCGAGTTCTTCGCCGACAAGAAGCCCGTGGCCTCCATCTGCCACGGCCCGCAGATCCTGGTGACCGCAGGCGTCCTGAAGGGCCGGACCTCCACGGCCTACCCTGCCGTCGGCCCGGACGTGCGGGACGCTGGATGCGCATGGGGGGAAACCAACGCAGATCTGACGAACTCCCTTATCGACGGCAACCTCGTGACCGCCCCGGCCTGGTCGGCCCACCCCGCCTGGATCCGGGACTTCCTGAAGGTCCTGGGCACAAAGATAGAGCCCTGACCCGCCGCCTCCCTCCCCCGGAAGCGGAGCGGCCGCGGAGGCAGCCCGTCCGGAACAGGCCCGGGGCAACATGCCCCGGGCTTTTTTTTCCAATGTCCTGCGGAAGAAATTCGGAATTCCGGAGTCCGGGGACTTGTACCGGGAAGGAGGCCGGGGACTTGTACCGGGAAGGAGGCCGGGGACTTGTACCGGGAAGGAGGCCGGGGACTTGTACCGGGAAGGAGGCCGGGGGACGATAAAATGGCACGGGCGCCTGTGATCTGCCGCCGGTCCCGAATTCGGCCCGTGCCGGAAAGCTTTCCGGCGCCCGCCGCATCCAGGCGGCCGGCCTGCCCGCCGCCGCGGCCGCCTTTCCCCGCTGGAAAGGGAGAACGCCGGGCGCATCCGGAGCCGGCACTCCTCCGGGTTCATAATTTCGGGGCAGGAACGGGCATCTGAGCAGGAATTGTGCAATATAACATTGTATTTACATGTCAGTTAGCATAAAATAGACAAGTTCCGTCTCTATATGCCTCAATTGATCCCAGTCGGGAGGATAGCGGCACAGGCATGGAAGGCACAGTTGAACACGCCGGCAGGACCTTCCCCGTCGACTTCGAGGGCTTCCTCACGGACTGGACCCTCTGGTGCCCGGAATGGGTGGACCTCATCCGGGAACAGGAGGAGCTGGACGAGATAACCGAGGAGCACGAGGAGGTCATGGGGCGGCTCCGGGCCTACTTCGCCGAGCACGGCAGGCCCCCCAGGGTGAAGGACACCACCCTGGTCACAGGCTACAAGCTCAAGACGGTCTACGAGCTCTTCCCTTCCGGCCCCGGCAAGGGGGCCTGCAAGATGGCCGGGCTCCCGAAGCCCGACGGCTGCACCTGAAAGCCTCCGTCCGGCACCCGCCCGCGGCACGGGTCCTCCGCGCCGCGCCGTTTATTTCCGAGTCCGCCGGGCCCCGAGCCCGGCCCTGACGCCTCCCGCCCCCAGGCAGGGAGGCGCATAAGGTCCATGCCGATGATGAAGATCTGGTCGCGCCTGTCCTCCAGGGATCTGC
Organism: Deltaproteobacteria bacterium; assembly: GCA_031264045.1. Taxonomy (GTDB): domain Bacteria; phylum Desulfobacterota; class Desulfarculia; order Adiutricales; family Adiutricaceae; genus JAIRZX01. The sequence goes on along the minus strand of JAISEQ010000039.1, from coordinate 6,137 downwards.
CCCGCATCGGGGAAAGCCTGGCTTCCGAGCTTGGCGGGCTCTTCGAGTCCATGTCGTTTTCGACCGGTCCCGAGCCCGTGCCCGAGGCCTTCCGGAACGTGGAGCTCGTCTTCCGCGGCCGCCAGCTCGGGTGGCTTTCCGTGAGCCTGAACGATCCCGACTCCGAGCCCTCCGAGGAGGTCTCGGGCATGATCCCCCGCGCGGCGCTCTCCCTGCTGGAGAAGGCCGCGCTCCGGAAGGCGCTCTCCCTCGATCGCGAGAGCGGGCTCATGAACCGCGACCGGTTCCTGGCCAAGGCCGCGGCTCTCATGCCGCCTCTGGAGCAGCGGCCCAGAACGCTCGCGCTCGACGAGGGCGGCGGGGGCGGCCTGGCGATGTGCCTGGTGGAGATCGGCTGCGACTGGGGCCCGGAGGCGAGATCGCTTGCCAGGAGGCTCTCTTCGGTCGCCGGACTGGCCGCCCTGGGCAGGATATCGGACCAGACCTTGGGGCTCCTTGTCCGGGGCGCCCCCGAGGACGCGAGGGCCCAGCTGGACGCGGCGCTCGCGGGACCGCGCGGGGCTCTGGTCTGCGCTTCCCTCGCGGCCTTCCCCGACGATCTGGAACCCGAGGACCTCAACCCGGCCCGCGAGCCGCGCCCGTCCGCCGCCGTGGCGGAAAAGGCCCGGACCGCCCTGGCCTTCGCCCGCTCCCGGAACGCGGGCGCGAGGGCCGTGTCCTTCAGGGACATACTCCAGGGCATGGGGAGGATAACCCAGGTCCTCCCCCAGGACCGGGTGATAACCGATCTCGGGCGGGCGGCGGGCGCGTCCGCCGGGCAGGTGTTCACGGCGACGGACGCCTCCGGCGCCGTCAAGGGAGAGATAGCCCTCTTCGAGACCGCCCCTGGCTACAGCCTCGCGCGGATCCTGCCCGGCGCGCCCGCGAAGAGGCTCGCCGAGGGGGACAGGCTCCGCTTCTCGCGCCTGGAGGAGCCGTCTTCACGGGCGGCGTCCCTTCCCGCAGCCGGAAGCGCTCCGGGGCGGGAGAAGATCGTCGGCGACGTCGCGGAACTGGCTTCGGAGGGCGGGCCCCTCCTCTTCGCCCTGGCGCGGCTGGACGACTTCGAGAAGCTCCAGTCGATGCTGGGCGCCCCTGCGGCCGAGGCCAGGATGGAGGCTTTCGTCTCCGCGCTTTCCGGTTCCGGCATCCCGCCCGATCTGACGGCCCCCTGGGAGCCCGGCTCCAGGGCCTTCGTCTGGAACCCGCCCCCCCAGGGCGCGGAGGATCTCCTCCGGGAGTTCCTGAAATCCGGCGGAGGTCCCGGCGGGGTGTCCATGGCCCTGGTCTTCTGGCCTTCGGAAGTCCTGGAGGCCGACGGCATAGCCAGGGCGGCCACCGCGGCGCTTCTCGAAGGCGCAATGACCGGCGAGGCCGTGGCCGTGACCTTCGGGCCGCAGACCCTGAACATCCTGGGCGACCGGCTCTTCGACGAGGGCGACGCGGAGGGCGCCGCCAGGGAGTACCGCCGGGGACTCCAGCTGGACCCGGCGCACAAGAACCTGCTCAATTCCCTCGGGGTCTGCTACGGCAGGCTCGGCGACCAGAAGGCCGCGGAGGCCTCCTTCGACGACGTGCTCCGGCTCGATCCCGAGAACCTGATGGCCGCCTTCAACAAGGGCTGCTCCCAGCTCCTGTCCGGCCGCCCCGAGGAGGCCGAGCTCTGGCTCGAGAAGGCTGCTGCGCTCGATCCGAAAAATTTCGAGGTGCTCTACCAGCTGGGCAAGACCGCGATAGAGCTGGGCCACCCCAAAAAGGCCCTGGAGGCCCTCGAGGCCGCCTCATCCCTTAAGTCCCGCCGGGGCCCCGTCTTCGGCCTCCTGGGCAGGGCCAAGCTCCTGGCCTCCGACTCGCAGGGGGCGATGGCCGCCCTGAAGCAGGCCGTGAAGTACGATCCGGACGATGCCCAGAGCCTGTCGTCCCTGGGCGCCCTGTACCTGGAAGGGACCCGGGACGAGGCCGTGGCCCTCTCCCTGATGCGCCGGGCGGTGGAGCTCGACCCCTCTAACAGCCTCTTCAGGCGCCGCCTCGGGAGCCTCCTCTTCGACATGGGCCGCTTCGCGGAAGCCGAGCACCACCTGAAGTCGGCGCTGGAATACGCGGGCCGACCCGCCTCCGGTGACGGCGGCCTGGAAATCCTGGCAGCCAAGCTCGAGAGCGTTCGCCTGGCCAGCGGCCACGCCGATGCCGACGGGGCTGACGTTTCGTTCGCTGCCGACGGGGACGCGGGCGAAGGGGAAACCGCTGGCGGGGAGGGAATGGCCTAGCCCCGCTTGGCTGGGAGGTAATGGCCCTGCCCCGCTTGGCTGGGAGGTAATGGCCCTGCCCCGCCTGGCTGGGAGGTAATGGCCTTGCCCCGCCTGGCTGGGAGGTAATGGCCCTGCCCCGCCTGCCCTGTCCGGTAGTGTCCAAGCCCTCTGCCGGGCTGAAGCCCCCCCCTTCCCTGATCCTTAAAGGCGCGAAAAGCACTTTGCGGGGCAGCGGCCTTCCCGCAAAAAAAAACGGCCGACCCGGGCCCTCCCCTGAAAGGAGGGCCCGGCGACCGTTACGCGACCTTCGGACGAAGGCCGAGGGAGGCTACTTGCGGCGGGCACCTCCGCCCTTGCCGCCCCCGCCCCTCTGGTTGTCATCGCTGGATGAGGAAGGAGAAGGGGGCGGGGTGTCCTGGCGCTTGGGCTTCTCGCGCCGATCCTGGCGCTGCTCGCGCTTCGGGGTGTCCGGACGCTTCGAACGCTCGCGGTCGGGAGCGGGGCGGTCACGGCCGGTGCGCTCAGGGCGGCGGTTTTTGGAATCCGGACGGTGACTCGTATCGGGACGCTTGCCTTTGGGCGGACGCGCGCCGGGGCGGCGGTCTGCGGGACGACGGTCGCCGGGGCGGCGGTCGTTGCGCCTCGCGTTATTTCGGATCCCGTCACGGTCCCGGCCTCCGCGCCTGCGGTCATGCCGGTAGTCGTCCCTGCCCCGGCCCCTGACCGGAGGGCGGGCCCGCGCCGCAGAGGCGGCACCGCTTCTCAGGGCGGTGGCGGCCCTGCCCCTAAGGGCGGAGGCGGCGGCGCGGCCGACTGCCCTGCGGCCCCCGCCGGTGGAGACGGCGTTACCGATTTCGCTCAGGACCGCGCCGCCCGGGTCATCGTCTATGTACTCATCTATGTAGTCGGCACCAGCATCGTAATCATCGTAGTACGCGGCCTCGTCCGCGTAAGCCGCCGCCTCGTCGGCGAGGGCCGCCGCCTCGGCCGCCGCCTCGCCCATCATCGGGGCGTACATCGTGCCCATCTGGAGCACGCTTGCGGCTCCTGGAACGCACGAGGAGAGGAAGAGCGGGGCGGCGAGGGCCGCAAGCAGAACCGCAAGCCTTTTTGCGTGAAAAACCGGAATCTTGAACATCTTCTTCCTCCATGCGCCTCCCCCCTCAAGGGGCAAGCGAGCTTCAACGTCCGGGCCGAAAGCGTGAACTGTGCCAACATGATAGGCAAAACAGAATCCAGAATCAAGAAAAGATGAAACATGTCAGGCGAAAAATCTCGAGTGCAGTGGAAAGGGCGGGATTGAAAGGCCTCCGGACCGGAGAACAGCCCAGGACGCGCTCCTCTCCGGACCTCCCCGAAACATGCCGACAACGGCCTTGCGGGGCCGCGAAAGCGCCGCTGGCCATCACGGCCGAAGGTGCCTCCCGGCCCCTGCGCACGGCCAGTGGCCGCCCGGCCCGGTCGGCCAGGGCCGCATGCACCGTCCCTGCTCCCCCGGCATGGGACTTACGGCCGCATGAACAGTTCCCCCCGCGAAACGGGAGGGGCAGTAAACTTTCGGATGCTGTCGGCCGCCGGACCCTCACCTGGAGGCCATGGAGGACGGCCGCCCGCCCAAAACCGACCGCGGACGGCAGACGGGAGCTTTCCGAGGCGAAAGCCGCCCCATGCCGGGCCCGTCCGTCTCCGCCGCCGCCGATCCGGACCCGTGAGCCGAAAACGATCCGGTGCGCCCGGAGCTCCCCCCGCTTCACGGCATCCCGGCGCTCCCGCTGCCGTAAGCTACCGCAGGCACGCCCTGCCGAGACGCCGAGGCCGTCCCGGCAGGGCGAAAGCCCGTCCCCTCCCCAGCCAGCGATCCCGGAAGGCTGAAAGGCCCCGTCGCCCCCACTCCTCAGTCCCGGAAGGCAGAAAGGCCCCCGACCCCCCCAGTCTGCGGTCACGGAAGGCAGAAAGCCCCGTCGTCCCGCCCCCCGACAGCGGTTCGGGAAGGCAGAAAGCCCCGGCCCTCACCCGCCTTACTGGAAGACCGGGGGAGTCCCCCGTCACGGGAGCTGCCGCGTCCCCGTCCTCCGCCGCCCAGCCGCCGCACGGAACGTAGCCGCACGGAACGTAGCCGCACGAAACGGAACGGAGCGTGTCCCCGCTCGCGCCGGGCAGGGTGCTTCAGCGCGCCGCGATGTTTCCCGCGCACGCGGGTGGCCGCATCCCCCCGAAAGAGGACGGCCCTCCGTGCCCTCCCGAAAGAGGGCGCGGAGGGCCGTCAGCCTGCCACATGCCTTTGAATGCTACCTGCCGCGGCGGCCGCCCCCGCTTCTGCCTCCGCCTCCTCCGCTCTTCTTCCTCTCTTCCTTGCTGCTGGAAGAGGAGCTGGAAGAGCTGTGCTTCTTCGGCTTCGGGGACGAGCGGTGCTCCTGGCGCTGCTTGGGCTTCTCGCGGCGCTCCTGGCGATGGGAACGCTGGTGCTGCCGGCTGGAGCTGCGTTCGCGACGGTTCTGGCGATCCGAGCCGGCGCGCTGGCGCCTGTCGGACCGCTGGCGCTGCTGGCTCCGCATGGCGTCCCTTCCCGGACGCTGGCCATGCTGGCCGCGCCTGAGGTCCCTGCCGGGACTGCCATGCTGGCCGCGCCTGAGGTCCCTGCCGGCGCTGCCGTACTGGCCGCCGCGTCTGGCGTCCCTTCCGGGGCTGCCGTACTGGCCGCGCCTGCCGTCCCTGCCGGGGCTGCCGTACTGGCCGCGCCTGCCGTCCCTGCCGGGGTTCCCGTACTGGCCGCGCCTGCCGGGGTACCCGTACTGGCCGCGCCTGCCGCGGCCGAGAGCCTGCTGGACCCGCGTCCTCTCTGCCGCGCCCCCTGAATTGTAGGCGGCCTGATAGACCTCTTCGGGAGTGTTGTAGGTTTCGCCTCCGTAGACGTAGTTTTCTTCTCCGGAGCTATAATCGTCGGAGGAGACATCCTCATCGGCCAGGACATCCTCATCCATGGAGTAGTCACCGAGCTGGCTGCTCATTTCGCGCATGGCATCCATAATTTCAGGCGTACATGAGGTCAGGAGTGCCGCGCACGCCACCGCCGCAAGGGTGAAAAGTGCGCTTTTCCCGCGGGAAACGGCTCTGAAACGCATCGGGACCTCCCTGCGCCTCCCCGGACCCGGCATGGGGAGAGGCTGCTCAAGCTATCCGGCAGAAAACATCTCACGAAAACATCTCACGGTGAAACATGATAGGCCAATCTGAAACCGGAGGCAAGGAGATTTGAGCCCGATCAGGCCGCCTTCCGGGGTTAATCTCCCGCAGGAGGCGGGCGAAAAGTTTCGGGAGGGGGGAGGGACTGCGGCGGACATGGGCCGAGCGGGGGGCACGGATGACCGGACTGGACGATGCCGCCAGTGCCCCCTCCCGCATGAGCAGGGCCGGGACGACCGTTTTCTGCAAGGGTGGCCGTAAGGCCGGAAATCCTCGGGCCATCGCGGAAATGTCCATGTCATATCAGCAATTTCCCCCCCTCCAGTCTTCCCATCCCTGTTCCCCTTCACGCGGCATCTTCGCTCGGACTCAGGACAATTGACCGGGCGGAGCTCCTCCTGCCCCAACTTGACCCTGGCCGGCCGGAGCCGGGACAGCACCCGTGCGGATATTCGCGCGTTTCGGCAGCATTTCGCGCATCCGGGCCGTTATCTGCCCTTCCGCGCGGGATGGCGGGACTTGCCGCATCCGGCCCCTCGAAGTCCCGGCCCCGGCACCGCCCACGCGCCGGGCCGGATCTCTCCCCCTCAGGAAATGAGCTCGGAGACGCGCGGAGACCCGAAGCTCCCAGGGAACCGAGACAGGAAAGGCCGGCGGGGCGGGGAA
>JAISEQ010000016.1 GCA_031264045.1 Deltaproteobacteria bacterium | reverse complement strand
CGTCCCAGGTATATCCGTTATACCACTTCATCATCTTTTCAAGGAGATCATCTGGGGTGGCATCATCGTTTAGTTGACCTTTTCGTTTTAAAGCTGAGACAGTTGAAGCAAAATATTTTAAAAAGTAAGTATTGATATCTTTTTTGGTAAAGCCACAAATTGTGGCGAAGCGTTCATCGAGGGAGATATCCTCAGTAGTGTTCATGCTTGAGAACAGGGAGAGCTGCCTGAACTTCGTAATGCCCGTGATAAACACGAAACGGAGACGATTAGAGCAACTTTTTATACTCGAGTAAAATTTGCGTAGCGTGAGCCTAATCTTGTCATGCCTTTCCGGAAAACCGATGTTACCTATCAGGGGGAAGTCGTACTCGTCAATGAGCAGCACTACGTTACCTCTACGTAATAGTCTCAGATCTTTCCCCTGTTTTTGCCAGGATGACACATGGATCCGCGACAGATCCCTGATCAGATCCGCGATGGCGGTGGAAGGGTTGGCGGCATCAATGACGATGGCGTTATCCATGGCTTCCCTCTTAATGGAAGCAAGCAGGCTTGGCTCGAAATCATCCTTGTCTGGATCAGTATCGCTAAATGAGAGGCGGATAACGGGGAACGTATCCCACCTGTCCCCGAGACGCCTCTCTATCTCCAGGCCGGAAAACAGGTCACGTTGGCCTTCGAATATCAATTGGATCGTATCGAGCAGTAGAGTTTTGCCAAACCTCCTGGGACGCGAAAGAAAGTACGGGACGGAAGTCCAGGGCCCTGATATCAGATCATGGATGAGTCCGGTCTTGTCGACATACACGCCGTTTCCCTCGATAATATTTGCGAAGCTCGATTCGCCAACGGGGAACAGGTTCCATCCAGCATCGTTTTCGGCCATGGCGCGGACCTCCTGACCTTACAGCTGCCGACTTCGGCCCGGGAGCGGAACGCACGGACGGCTGGCTCATACGTCATTTTGCCATACGCGCCAGTCCACCCGCAAGAGGGCAGGAGGAGGGAACGCACGCCCTGCGGCATGCAAAGTCCCCCAACCCGACAGCCTGAAGCCTCCGACCTCCGAAATGCTTTTCAAAACATCCTCAACAGATATTCCGCCGCTTTCGGAAGGGGCGTAGGGAAGGAGCAAACCGGATCAGGCTCCGGAAACGATCTCCTCCCCCCTGGGGGTTCGGGCGGGGTCTCGCAAAGGATTACGGACGTGAACTACAATATCTTTCACCATTAATTCAACAGATGTCTTCAGATAGTCAAAAATATAATATTAAGGAAATTCATGCGAGATGAGCTTCCGAGACGCGGCGGCAGGAACCGGCCGTGTATTGACCGGGGAGATCCTGCTCGCTAAACCGGGGATGCCCGCCGCCCGATCTCCCGGCACACGTGACAGTCCTCGTCTTCCCGGTTCGGCGTACTGCGCGGGCCACAGCTTGCCCCGGCCCCGCCCCGCAGGGGTCGGCCGCGGCGCTCCGGGCCTCAGCCATCGCCCGAGCCGTCCGGACGGAGCGGCTGCAACCGCGGGACCGGGGCGGTCCTAATCCCGGAGGATAGCCCCCGGGAGATGCCTGACTTCATGGAGGCGGATTCCCGCGGACGTTGAAGGCCGGAAGGGGCGCGTGAGCACTGAGGCGGCACCTCACTTCCGGAAGGATCCCCCGGCTCGGGAGAATCCCCCGGCGGCTCCGGCCCTCCGCTGCGGACTTCCCGGTTCCGACGGCAGGAGTCGGCTTCGCTGGGAGACTTTCAGGGCACAAGTTCCCGAAAACGATCCGGGATCCGGCGGCGGCAGTCGGGCCATGTCCTGGACGGTGCTCCCCGGTCCCCCGGACGGTTCGGCCGCCCGGATGTCGGGACAGGGGCCGGGCGGGACCGGCTCAACCGGTCCCGGGGGAGCGCTGGCATCGACCGCGCCCGCAGGCATCAGGCCCCGGAAGCGGCCGGTTCACCCCGAAGCGATACGGGTCAGCCCCGAGCGCCGAAGCGATCTCCGGCCGCGCGGGCGCTCCGTGAAAACAGCCAGGAGGCATGAGCCCCCATTCGAATCCGGCCGTCTCCCGGCCGCTTCGGCAGTCCGGAGGCATTCCGCCCGTCGGCGGATTTCCTCTCCGGCCCGGGCGTTCGTCGGACGGCGTCCCGGACGCGCCCTCAGGCCGGAACGGAGAGGCTTCCCGGGGAGATTCGCCGTCGTCCCGGATGGCAGCCATGAAAGCCGCAGGCATGAAAGCGGCGAACATGAAAAGCGGCGGAGACGCGTCCCCCGACGGCGGCATCCGGCTGCCCGGACGCGCCGGGCGGCCGGAGACGTGGGGCCCCAGCTCCTGACTTTTCCTCCGGAGCCTTGACCGGCGGCCGGCCGCGCCCGCGTGAAGTGCGGCCGTTCCGGGCGGGCGGGCTCCAGCCCCCCGCCGGGAGAGGCGATCCCCCGTGCGGGTTGAACTGGCATGAAGGCGGAGCTCGGGTGTCGCGGGATCTGGTCCCCAGGGAAGGGCCTACTCCGCCAGCTCCTCCAGGAGCTCCTGGGACGGCACGAAGAAGAGCGTCCCCGTCAGGGCCTCGGAGAAGTCCAGGAGGCGGTCGGTGTTGCCCGGAGGATCGCCCAGGAACATGTTCTCGAGCATCTTGCGCGTGGCCGTGAAGGTCGACGCGTATCCGATGAAATAGGTTCCGTGCTCGTTTAAGGAGGGGTTGGCGAAGGCCATGTTGGCGCGGACTATCTTTATCTCCGAGCCGTCCTCGGCCTTGATGTTGGTGACGGCGTTGTGGGCGTTCTCGGGCTTCACCCCGTCCGCGAGCTCCCTGTCGTCGTACTTGCGCCTCCCCACGGCCTTCTCCTGGTCCTCGGTGGCGAGCGAGTTCCAGGAGCGCATGTCGTGGACGTACTTCTGGACGAAGACGTAGCTCCCGCCCCTGAACTCCGGCTCGCTGTCCCCTATCACGGCCGCGGCCTCCTTCGCGGCCTGGACGTCGGGGTTCTCGGTCCCGTCCACGAAGCCTATGATGGCGCGGCTGTCGAGGTACCTGAAGCCGTGTGTCTCGTCTATGGACATGACCGAATCGCCCAGGAAGTCCGCCGCCGCCGAGGCCACCTCGTAGGCGAGATCCATTCTCGAGGCCCTCACGTGCAGGAGGATGTCGCCGGGGGTCGAGGGGGCCGAGTGCTTCTCCCCCTTAATTTCCTCGAACGGCTTCAGCTCCGCCGGCTTCCTCCTCTTGGGGAACAGGTGATCCCACGCGCCCGACCCGAAGCCTATCACGCAGGAAATCTCCTCCTTCGGGAAGCGGCCCCGGAGGCTCTTCACGGCGGCAGGCACGCCGTCCAGCATGGCCTTCACGGAGTCGATGTCGTCCGGACGGTTCAGGCCGTACACCAGAAACAGCGCATGCGTACCGGGCTTGTTCGTGACATCCTGGTGGCTCATGTGACACACCTCCCTTTGGGCAACGCGGCCCTCCGGAGGCTCTCCGGCCCCCGGGATCTGTGTTTGAATGGCTCGGCTCCCCGCCCGCGCGAAGCCCTGGGCGGCCCGGGGCGTCCCCGGACGGCCGAGGGCCGCGGGGGCCCGGAAGCTCCTCGGACAGGAATCGACGGGGACCGACGCCGCTCGGCACGGATTCTTCTTCCCCCTCTTCTTCCCCGTCCTCCTCTTTCCCGTCCTCTTCTTCTACTCCGTCTTCTTTCCCTACCCCCTTCTTCACCTTCTTCCCTTTCGCCTTCTTCCCCTTCGCCTTCTTCCCCTTCACCTTCTTCCCCTTCGCCTTTTTTCCCTGCCTCTTCCATGCCGTTCCCTTTCTCCCGACTCGTCTATCCGGCCATGACCTCTCCCGCCTCCTGCAGGCGCCCGCCCCGCACCCTTTTCCTCCGCCCTCACCCTGGAGCGTTTTTCGGCATCTGACGGTTTTCGGCGGTTTCAGATAATCCGCACCGAGACGTCACGGGGTCTCAAAGCCATGCGCGGCAAAGGAAAAAGGAAATCTCTGGCTATTTCGGAAGGCCGGGGTCAGAATACGGGAAGTCCCGGGCCGGAAAGGGCCGGGCGGGCCCGTTTTGGCCTCGCCGGGAAGATTCTATCACAGTCCCGCGGACCGTAAAGCCCCCCCTTCCCCGGCCGCCGGAGCCGGCCGCCCCTGCGGGCAGCCGGAGCATCGGCTCTACACATGCCGGGCGCCGCATCCAGGCGCCGGGTCCAGGCACCGCCTCGGCCCGGGCACCTGAAAAGCGCCCTGCCCCTCGCTCGTGCCAGCCGGACGACCGTCCCCTGGCCAAAACCATCAGCGCCGGAACAGCCAGGACCGGCCCAGCTAAGCACCATCGAGGAGAGGCCCATGCAGGAAAAGAAGACGCAGACAATGAACCCCCCGTCGCCCTCGAAGCTCACGGTCATCGGAGCGGCCGGCGGCATAGGCTCCGCCACGGCCTTCCACGTGGGCCTGTCGGGGCTTTACGACGAGATAGTCCTGATCGACACCAAGGAGAACTTCCTCGCCACCCACGAGATAGACCTCCGCGAGTGCTTCGTGGGGGAGACCAGGACCCGCGTGAAGGAGGGGGACTGGGAGGACGTGGCCGGGAGCGAGACGGTAGTCATGTGCGCCGCCCGCTCCGGGGTCCAGGTGGAGTCCCGCAACGAGTACCTGCTCGCGAACCTGGATCTCATCCGCCAGACCGCCCTGAAGCTGAACGAGCACGCCCCGGACTGCTTCCTTGTCGTGGCGACCGCCCCCCTGGACGTCTACGTCATGATCTACGCGGAGGAGCTCGGGAGGCCCCGCCACAAGGTCATGGGTTACTGCCGCAACGACACACACCGCTTCCGCTGGTTCCTTGGGGAGGCCATCGACGTGGACCCCAACAGGGCCATGGGCTTCGTGATAGGCGAGCACGGGGAGGACCAGGTCCCGGTTTGGTCCGCGGTCACGGTCGACGGCGCCCCCTACAGGCTGAAGGACGCCGAGAGGGAGGAGGCCGACAGGCTGGTCCGGGACTGGTACATCACCTGGCAGGATCTTGACGCCAAGCGCACCACCACCTGGTCGTCGGCCGTGGGGATGTACAGGACCCTCCAGGCCCTGAAGGGCGATCCACGGGGAGGGCCACTCATGGGATCGGTCGTCCTGGAGGGCGAGTACGGGCACTCCGGCGTGGCCATGGGAGTCCCACTGCGCCCGGGCCGGGACGGCTGCTCCTGGGAGCGCGTGGTCGAGCTCCCGCTTGCCGAGGACGAGAAGGCGGCCCTGGCCAGGGCCGCGGAGAAGATAAAGGGCCTCTACCGCGAGGCGAAGGACGCCAAGTAGGCCGCTCCGGCCCCGCCCTCCAGCTGCGGAACCGGAAGAACGCCCGGGGGGCTCTGCCTCCCGGGCTGTTCCGGCCCCGTCCTCCATCGCCCTTTCGGCATCCTCCCCGTTCCGGCCAAGGAACGCCTCGCGGCGGGCCGCCGCGGCCGACCCCGGCCGGAGGACGCTTTCCCGTCTGCCGCGGCCGCCGGAGACATCTTCCGGACGGATCCGCGAATTTTCCCGGGCGAAACCGAGAAGGCTCGAGACGCCCGAAACCTGTGCCCGGGACGCGAAAGAAGAAACCGGCACCTGGGACGCGAAAAAAAGGAAAAGGCCGCTCCAGCGCACCTGCCACCCCACAAAGGCATAGCAGAGTCCCCAGCCTTTGGCGGACGGCCCGCACGAGATTTCCGAAGCGAAACCCCAGACGCGCCGTCTCCGAAGGGCTCCCCCCTTCGCCCGAAAGCCCCTGGCTCTTCCCAGTCCCGGGCTAAACCGTCTTCTTCCCCCGATTTCGCCTGCGGGCGCCCGTTCCCGAAAACGGGGGCATTCCGTCCGCATGCTCTTCAGCCCACGGCAGACGGCGGCCCGGCTCGGGCCTTGAAGCGGCTCTTCCGGGTAACGGCCGACCCTTACTGAACTGCCTTGCCTGACAGGTGTTTAAATGTTGAACTGCCTTGCCTGACAGTGTCTTTAAAATGCCGCCGGACAAGCTTGAAAGTGTCCGGCCTGCCGGTCAGCCAACCACGTTACCCGGCACCGGGGAACCGCGCACGAATACGGACCCGGAGCGGCGGACGCACCTGAAAGCGGACCGGCTTGCGGCGGGGGGGATTCCTGGAGGCCGGCGGAAGGGAGGGGAGGGAGGCTTTCAGACGAAAGGGGTGGGGGAAGAGGGGCCGGACATGCCGTTCTGGAATTTTGGGAGGGCGGACGCGAACGGGCCCCATATCTTCCGGATGTCCGGGCAGGAAAGGATAGCGGACGGACACGGGGGAAAGGGCCGGCACCGACGCGCGGCAGGTGCCTGCGCCTCCCCGGTGCGGCCCCCGATCGCGGCATTCGCAGGGGACCCGGCGCCTGCCTAAGCGCGAAATGACGGCGGCCTACGCCTCGCCGTCGATGCCGTAGCCGGTCTCGGGGGCATTCCCGTCATCCTCCCAGTCCTTTTCCAGACCCGCCCTCACGGCAAGGATGGGGAACTGGCCCAGGCGGACCAGGCGGTCCGTCGTGGAGCCCACCATGAGGTTCTCTATTATGCCTCGTCCCCGCACGCCCACGCAGATCAGATCGATGTGGTTCAGGATGGCGAACTTGTTCAGCTCCTCGTGTGGGCGGCCGGCCAGCACCTTGATCTCGACCTGGCCCGCCAGATCCCGCGGCACCATGGCCTCGAGCATGCGCCGGAGCTCGTCCGTGTACTTCTGGGCCGCGGCCTTCTCCTTCTGGGGGTCCATGGTGAGGATCTGGTCCAGCTGCGTGGACTCTATGACCGTGGTCAGGACCGCCCTGGCCCCGAAGACCCGCGCGAAATTGAGGCCCCAGCGCACGGCCTCCCTGGACTCCTCGGAGAAGTCCGTCGAGACCAGGATCCTGTCCGCGACGTGCAGGCTCGAGCGCTCAAGGGGAAGCGAGCCCGACACCACCAGGAAAGGCACGGGAAGGGTGAACATGAGCTTCCTGGTGACGGAGCCCAGCAGGAGCCTTTCGATGCCGCTCCGGATATGGGTGGCCGCGACCAGGAGCCTCGCGTCCGTCTGGCGGATTATCTCGCAGATCTCCTTGGCCGGGTATCCTATGGAGACCTTGAGCTCCCAGCCCTCGGGGGGCGGGTCCGTCAGGATGTCGCCTATCTGGGCCTTGGCGGACTGGGAGACCCTGGCCTGAAGCTCCTGGGGATCCACCATCGTCTCCCCGTAGGGGGTGACGGCGGGCAGATCTATCACGTGGGCCACGACGAGCCTGGCCCCGGCCTTCCGGGCTATGAAGGAGGAGAGGTGGAGCGCCTTGTTGGACCCCTCCGAGAGGTCGGTCGCGCAGACGATGGCGGGGAGCTTCAGCATGTGTCACCTCCAGTCTTTCGGCGGCCGGGGCCGGGCACGGCCCCATGGGCTCCCGCGTCCGGCCGGGCTTTTCCGGAAGCCCGCGCCGCGTGCCGGGAGACGGACGCCCGGGGCCCGTCTCCGACGCGAACGCTACTGGATCTTAGAACCGCCGCCCCCGCTTGTCAAACTGCCGTCATCCACGGGCGTTTCCGGGCCGCGGGCAGGCCGCCCCGGCGGCGAAACCGCGCGGCGCGGAAGCCGGGGCTCCGCGGGGAATTACGGCAGGATGCCGGAAACGCCGCCGCCGGATCACCGGGGGATCCGTCTCCTTCCGGGGCACGGGGCTTCACGCGGGGTCCCCCGCACGCTCCCGCTACCTGCCGCCGGCCTGGACTCCCCCCTGAACGCCCGGAGCCGGACGCGCCCTCGGCCGGTCCGCCGCAGGACCCGACTCGGTTCCGGACCCGCGGCGGGCTGGCATCCCGTCCGGTTTCAGTCCCGCCCTTCTCATGGCGGATCCCGCCAGGGACGCTTCAAATCCGGCAATAGCGTTTCACTTCCGGTCCGAACCGATTTTGACTGACTCACGCATGCCGCGTCAAATACCGGCGCTTGCGTCGAACCGCGCTTGCTTCGCCTGCCGGACGGCCCGGGCGGCGCCTGCCATGCCCCATATTCCGGGTCAACAGTCCAAGTTCCGTTTCAAGTCCGACAAGTTGCGGGAACCCCAGAAGACAGCGCCAAATCGGCCCGATGCATCCAGACAGCCGTAAAGGACGACAATCGTGAATCATCAAGAATTCTGAAAGACGATGAAAACTGTGCTTGCGACTCGTTACGCGTTATGACTAATGATAAATGCAATGCTTTTTAAGTGCTAATTCATTACGAAATGCTTAAAGTCTGGCACTCTTCGGCACTTTCGCTTTTGACGGACGCAACATACCAATAGTCACAATTCCATACCCATTCCGTCATATGTCACACACGACAATCATAATCCATTCTCATTCTGACAAATACAGCATACAAGAATTACGAGTCTCAAAACATTCTCAAATATTAAATATTCAGTACTCGTTAGCCCTTCTGCATTATGAAAAATTATACAGCAATGAACATGAATCATTACATATCCTGACAGATGAAAACGCAATGCTGATCAGTCATTACCTATTACTTTAGACGATAAAGTAATGCATATCAATCGTTACGCATTATGATATGTTATAAAGCAATGCAATTCAATCGTTACCAATTCTTTCAGACTTTATGGACATTACTCACCGATACTTATTTTTTCGACAGACATGAAGCAAGAAGCTCTCCAATCCGTATGCGTCCAGGCAGATGTCAAACACAATTCAGCAAATCTTTCCTCATTACGATGAATTTAAAATACTGTGCCTGCAAGTCCCGGCGCGTCAGGACAGACGTCAATCCGGCGCTCAGGCACCTTGCGCCATAAGTCATCATGGTGCAAGACACTCATGAGGCTATGAGCTTCATGAGCTCGAATTCCCGCTCGCGGAGCTCCTCGGAAAGATCCAGGAGGAAGCCCGCCCTGGAGACGTTCTGCTCGAAGAGGGACGGATAGTTCTCCCTGTCCCAGACGAAATGGGTCTCCAGAAGGGCGTCGGCCAGGTACCTCCGGGCCAGGTTGACCGAGATGCCGCGAACGGCGGCGGGCAGGAGCGAGAAGTGCCTCTCTCCCAGATCCAGCCCCGTCTCCCGGTATCCGGCGAGAGCCTGCGCCATGGTCTCCGCATCGAAGCGGGGGTTGCCCTGGGACGAGGCGAAGGAGCGGCAGAGCTCCCCCAGATCGAGCAGGGGATCCCCGTAGGACACGGTATCCCAGTCGATGAGGGCGTAGCGGGAGCCGTCCGCCAGGAAGTTGTCGCGCTTGGGGTCCAGATGGACGGCCAGATCCTTCATGAGGAACACCTTCTGGAAGGCGGGGCTTCCGGGAAGCATGCGCGCCTCCTCGGCCCCCCGCCCGAGGGGTTTCTCTATCAGGGGCAGCGACGGGTGGAGCCTGTAGAGGGACCGGAAGTCCAGGAAGTCGGAGGCTGCGGGAAGCCTCTGGTTGGTGAATTCCCCCCGGGGGAGGGGGATCAGGTCCACGGGCCTGGGCCTGTTCAGGGCCGTGTGGCAGGAGCCCAGGCATCTGGCGGCCTCCCGGGCGGCGGAGGCGGACTGCTCGGGCCTCCGGCCGGGAACGAAGGTGGCGAGCCTCCAGACCTCCCCCCAGCCCGGCCCCTCGGAGAGGAGCCTCCCCTTTAGATCCGGCATCAGGGCGGGGCAGGCTATGCCTTCCGGCAGGAGTCTCCGGGAGACCGCGTCCCAGTTCTCGCCCAGGGCCGGACTCCCCAGGAAGTCGGGATTGAGGAGCTGCAGCACCAGGGTACTCCCGTCCCCCAGCCCGGCCAGGAACGTCTGGTTCACGCGGCCGGATCTGACGGCGTCCAGCGTGTCCGCCGTGATTCCCCAGCTTCCGGCCAGCACCGCGGCCGCCCGCTCCTCCGTGGCCTCCTGATGCACCAACGCTCGGCCCCCCTCGTGCCCCTCTTCCGGGAAGATGGCGGTCCCCCGGCCCGAAAGGGCCATTCTACGGCCGCAGGCCGTGTTTTTAAAGTGCAGAGTGACGGGCCTTCCGGCCTTCCTCCCGCGGCAGGAAGGGGGAGTACGGGGGCGGGAAGTGCCGCGGGCGGTGGCGGCCCGGAAAGAGCCGCCCGCGCCCTGCCGAAGGGCGTCCGGCCGGTAAGGGCCGCGCGGCGGGCCGGAATGCTGGAGCGACGCGCCGGCCGGAACTCCGTCCGGGAATGGCCCGTGACTGGCCGGAACGCTGGGGCGGCGCGCCGGCCGGAACTCCGTCCGGGAATGGCCCGTGACTGGCCGGAACGCTGGTGCGGCGCGCCGGCCGGAACTCCGTCCGGGAATAGCCCGTGACTGGCGGGGAGACGGGGGGGACATCGGCCGGAAGGCCGGCCGCGAAACGTCCATGGGGAGCCCCGGAATGCCTCCGGGGAAACTCACGTCCTATCGGACGCCACCAGCCGCAGCCGTCCCGCTCCCCTCCCCCGGGGGCGTCCCGGGGCCGGGCGGGCCCCCCCCCGGGCACTCCGCCCCAAGGCTTTACAGCCGCTTGCGCCTTTGGCTATAATCCAATTCTCTGGGTTCCCATCCTCACGGACCCGAGGCCGCCGACCCTGCCCGAGGCGGCGCCCGCCGCCGACCATCCCCATCCGAAGTTGAACCACTCCATGCAGAGACACGCCGCAACGGGCATGCCGCCCTTCTGGACCTTCGACATCCTGGACGGGGCCGTCCCCCGCCTGGCCCACGGGGTGTTCACCAGCAGGGGCGCCGACGGGGAGGACTTCAACCTGTCCTTCGAGCACGGGGAGACCGGGGCAGTGCTGCGGAACCTGGACGCTGCCGAGGCTGCCCTGGGGCTCCCGCACGTCTCCTTCCTGAACCAGGCCCACGGGGACGGCATCCTGGAGCTCGGGCCGGGCTCCGCCTACGCCCCGCGGTCGCCGGGAGAGGCGCTGGATGGCTACGACGCCATGGTGGCCGGGCCAGGCCGGGCGCTCATGGTGAAGCTCGCCGACTGCCAGGGCGTAATCCTGTACTCCCCGGAGACGCTCTCGCTCGCCCTGGTGCATTCCGGCTGGCGCGGTTCCTGCCTGAACGTGGTCGGCAGGGCCGCGAGGACGCTGGTGGAGTCGAGGGGCGCGGATCCCGCGCGGCTCCTGTGTTGCGTCTCCCCCTCCATCGGCCCCTGCTGCATGGAGTTCAGGGGATACAGGGAGCTGATACCCGAGGCCCTCTGGCGCTACCGCGACCGGGCAAACGATCATTTCGACTTCTGGGCGGCGACGAGGGACCAGCTCCTGGCGGAAGGCGTGTCCGAGGCGAACATCGAGAACCCCCGCGTCTGCACCCGCTGCACCCCGGGGTTCTTCAGCCACCGCCGCGGGGAGCGCGGCCGCTTCGCCGTCGTGGCGGGGCTGGCGGCCGATGGCTAGGCCGGTCATAGCCCTCGCGCGGGTCCTGGAGGTGGCTCCCCTCTCCTCCGAAACCTTCGTGCTGCGCCTCGCGAGGCCCAGGGGCATGCCCCTGGCGGAACCCGGGCAGTTCGCGAAGATAGCCCCGTGCGGGCCCGATCTTCCCGGCGGCTGGCCCCCTCCCCCCGAGTCCGTGCCCCGGGCCTGCATCCCGGACGGCCCGTCCGGGCCCTGCGGGGCGGGAGCCGCGTTCCCCGGCCCCGACTCCCCGGACGCCGCGGACGGGCCCCGCTGCGGCGGAGCGGTCTATCCCCAGTCCACGGAGCCTAGGACACTTCCGTCGTCGCTCCCGGCCACGCCCGGATACGCCGCGGGGCTCCCGGAGCCCCAGGCCGCCTACCAGCCCGCGGCGACGCCCGGCTTCCCGTTCCTGGACAGGCCGTTCTCCATCCACCTCATGGACCGGGACAGCCTGAGCTTCCTCATACGCACCGTGGGGGCGGGCACGCAGTTCCTGCGCGAGCTCCCGCGGGGCTCCCTCGTCAAGGTGACGGGCCCCATAGGCACGGGCCTCCCCACGGCGGCGCCCGAGCTCAGGAACGGTCCGGTGTACCTCGTGGCCGGGGGGGCCGGGCTGGCCCCCATGGCCTCGGCCGCCCGCTGGAACCCGGAGGCCGTGCTGGTCTACGGGGAAAGGACCGGGAGCTCCCAGGTCGACCAGGACTACCTGCGCTCGGTCTTCCACCAGGCCGTGGCGTACACCGACGACGGCACCGGATACGGCAGGCGCGGGACCGTCCTGGACGGGCTCGCCGAGTGCCTGAAGGAAAGGCGCCTTCCGATATTCGCGTG
Source organism: Deltaproteobacteria bacterium (assembly GCA_031264045.1). Classification (GTDB taxonomy): domain Bacteria; phylum Desulfobacterota; class Desulfarculia; order Adiutricales; family Adiutricaceae; genus JAIRZX01. The sequence goes on along the minus strand of JAISEQ010000016.1, from coordinate 5,886 downwards.
CGGGCCCCCCAACATGCTGAGGGCCGTGGAGGATCTCTCGAGGAGGAAGGGAGTACGGGCCTGGGTCTCCACGGAGGCCTTCATGGCCTGCGGGCTGGGCGTGTGCCTGTCGTGCGGCGTCCCGCTCAAGACCGGCAGGAGGGTGCGGGTCTGCGTGGAGGGTCCCGTCTTCCCCGGAAGCGAGATAGTCCACCTCCCCGACAGGAAGGCCCCCGACCGGCGCTCCTTCGTGCCGGACATGACGGTCAAGATAGGCCCCCTCATCTTAAGGAACCCGGTCATCGCCGCCTCCGGCACCTTCGGCTACGGCCTGGAGCTCAGGGAGTTCTGCCCCCCCGAACGGCTCGGGGCCGTCATCACAAAGGGCGTCTCCCCGGACCCCTGGCCCGGCAACCCGCAGCCGCGGGCCGCGGAGGGGGCGGGCGGCCTCATAAACTCAATAGGCCTCGAGAACATGGGCGTGGACCGCTACCTCGCGGAGGCCCTCCCCTCCCTGAAGGCCGCGGGAGCCACCGTGGGCGCCAACATCCTGGGCCGCGAGCCGCAGGACTATCCGCTACTGGCCCGGAAGCTCGCGGACTCCGAGGCGGACTTCCTGGAGCTGAACATCAGCTGCCCGAACCTGAAGGGCGGGGGGGGCATGAGCTTCGGGGGAGATCCGGAGCTCGCGGGCTCCATCACCCGCGAGACGGTGAAGGCGGCCCGCGGCAAGCCGGTGGTGGTGAAGCTCCCGCCGCTCGTCTCCGACATCACCCTCCTGGCGAGGCGCTGCGAGGACGCGGGGGCATCGGCCCTGTCGCTCATAAACAGCCTCCCCGCCATGGCGATAGACCTCCACGCGCGTCGCCCGAAGCTCCGGAACGTGACGGGAGGCCTCTCCGGCCCGCCCATCAAGCCGCTCGCCTTAAGGCAGGTGTGCCTCTGCGCCAGGGCCGTGTCCATTCCGGTCATAGGCATGGGGGGCATCTTCACCGCCGAGGACGCGCTGGAGTTCATCCTCGCTGGCGCCTCCGCCGTCCAGGTGGGAACCGCGACCCTGCGGGACCCCCGCTCGCCCGTCTTCATCCTCGAGGGCATCGAGAAGCACCTCTGGGACATCGAGGAGGACCTGGAGCACTTCCGGGGGAGCCTGGTGCTGGACTGAGCGGTTCCGCCGGGCGCGCCGGCGCGGGGCGGCAGTCCGGAGGCGGCCCCCGCGGGCCATCCCGTGCCCGCCCTTCCGCCGGTCGCGGTCCGGACTGCCACGGGGAGGGGCGTCCCCGCTTTCCCGCGGTCCCCGCCGCTTTACTGGAAGCCCCCGGGGGGCTATATTGGAAGCCTGCGGGCGGCAATATCGGAAGCCCGCGGCGGGCTATACCGGAAGCCTCCGGGGGGCAATACCGGAAGCCCTCGGGGGGCAATATCGGAAGCCCGCAGGGGGCTATATCGGAAGCCCGCGGCGGGCTATATCGGAAGGCCGGCGCGGGGACGGCCGAGTCCGGCCCTGTCCGGGGCAAGGCCCCGCCGGCCGGCGGAAAGGCCCTTCAGGATCGTTTCCCGTCCGCCGGGCGCCGGAGCTTCCCCGGTCCTCCGGACCTCCGCTCCCCACCTCCCGAGGTTCCCCGGCAATTGCCCGACGGGCCCTCCCGTCTTCCTGCCGCGTCCTTTCCGGCCTCCGCAAGGTCCCCGCCCCGCCCGGTCCGAGGAGGATCCCCCGACCAGCTCCGAAACTTTCCAGTCTTGAAATTCTCCGCCAGTTGCCCTTCCCGATTCCCCGGCCGCCGCGGCGCTTCAAGGCATCCTACCCGTACGGGGCCTGACAGGCCATCCCCGTGTAACAGGGCGAACTGCGTCAACTGCCCCCCGCCAAGGCGGTGGGGCTTGAGCTGAAAAGTTCAGGCCCTGGTTGACAAGGGAAAGCGGTAACCAGTCCGCTACGTTGTTTACAGGTTCAAGACCCGCGGCGGGATGCTTCCTCAGTCCCGCCCTCCGGAAGCCCCGGCTGCAGACAAGCAACAGGGCAAGCCCGAAACGGGCCGGGGCGAAACGCCGGTATGCAACATTCCCGAGGGGAGCGGCCCGCGAGGGCCCGATATCCGCCCGTGAGGGCGCCCGAAAGGGCAGATTCATGAGAATCGAAAGACAGCCTAAAGCATTCGTCCTGGACAGACACAAGAAGCCTCTGGATCCCTGTTCCCGGAAGCGGGCGCACAAGCTGCTGTCGAAAGGCAGGGCGAGGCTCCACAAGAGGTACCCGTTCACCATCCGGCTGGTGGATCGTCTGGCCGAGGATTCGGTCGTCCATCCCTTGACTCTCAAGCTCGATCCCGGCAGCAGGGCTACCGGCGCGGCCCTGGTCATGCCCATGGACGCGGGGGAGACCGAAGACGGGCCCGCAGTCAGGGTCATCAGCCTATTCGAGATCAGGCGCCGCGGGGCCGCGATATCGAAGCGGCTGGAGCAGAGGCGCAATTACCGCCGAAGAAGGAGGTCCGCCAATCTCCGCTACAGGGCGCCCAGGTTCCTCAACCGGACCAGGCCCGCAGGCTGGCTTCCACCCTCTGTGAGGCACCGCGTCGATTCGGTCGTCAGCTTCACGGGGTCGATCATGAAGCTGGTCCCGCTGGAGGCAATCGCCGCGGAGACCGTCCGCTTCGACATGCAGAAGATCATGGACCCGGAGATATCCGGCACCGAGTACCAGCAGGGGACCCTGCTCGGCTACGACTTTCGCGAGTATCTCCTGGAGAAGTTCGGCAGGAAATGCTCGTACTGCGGAAAGGACGGAGTGCCACTGCAGATCGATCACGTCGTGCCGAAGGCGAGGGGCGGCTCGGATCGCGTTTCCAACCTGACCCTCGCCTGCTCCGAATGCAACCTGAAGAAGGGTTCGATGGACCTGAAGACGTTTCTCGCGAAGAAGCCCGATCTGGCCGACCGGATCCTGAAACGCGCGTCCGCGCCTCTGCGGGACGCGGCCGCGGTCAACGCGACGCGGTGGGAGATCTTCAACCGGCTGAAGGATACGGGTCTGCCGGTGTCGATAGGCAGCGGCGGACTGACCAAGTTCAACCGGACACGGTTCGGGATCCCGAAGTCCCACGCGCTGGACGCCGCCTGCATCGGAAAGCTCGGTGGGGTTCAGGACTGGAAGCTGTCGACCACCGTCATCACCTGCTGCGACAGAGGACAGTATCAGCGGACCAACCCGGACAGGCACGGGTTCCCCCGTCTGCGGCTGTCCTCAGCCAAGCACATCCGCGGTTTCAGGACCGGCGATATCGTCAGGGCCGAGATTCCGAAGGGGAAGCATGCCGGGACGCACGTCGGCAGGGTCGCCGTAAGGAAGTCCGGTTCTTTCGCCGTCACGACTCCGGGCGGCTTGATCTCCAGTTCCTGGAGACACTGCCGCCTGCTCCAGAAGGGCAACGGCTACGGCTACGAGACGGAGCCGTACAGGGAGACGTCTCAGCTGTGATCGACAATTCACAGCCAAGGGAAAGGAGGGCGCGATTCCTCCACGGAGCAAGCTCCGGGGGTTTCCTCGCGCAAGAATTATGACGATGGAAGAACGAACCGAAATCGCGGCAGGCCCGGACGGCGGCGGCGGAACCGACGCCGACGGGCATGACGGAGGTTCCGGCACCCCGGCAGAGGCCGGCGGCACGGGAAATCCCGAAACGGACGCGGCGCCCGGAGGGCCCGAAGGGCCGGAAGGAACCGAGGCGCCTGAAGGCACGTGCCCCCCGGACGGGCGTGAGCCCCTAGGCGGGGACGGCGGAGGATCCGGCCGCGCCGCTGGCAGGATAAAGATTGCCGCGCTGGCCGCTGCGGCCGTCCTTATCGTCTTTCTCGCGGCGGTGCCCACCGCGCTCCTCCGCACGGCGCTCAACCGCGATTTCGAACCGGGCTCGGGGTGGGGCAGGATGTCCGCATCCAAGGCCAGGGTAAGCCTGTTCCTCACCGGATTCAGGGTGGAGGGGCTTTCCCTCTGGGAAGAGGGCGCGGATGCCCCCGCCCTTACCGTGGAGTCGGTCTCGGGATCGGGGCTCCGGCCGCTGTCGGTGCTGGCCGCTGTGCTCGGTCGGGGGGATCCGTCGGCGATCGTCTCCGGGAGGGGGCAGCTCACCGCCAGGGGCGCCGTCTTCGACGGGGAGGCCTCGGGAGGCTATTTCACCTCCGCGAAGCTCGACACGCTGGCCCTGTCGGGACTGGACTGGGACGCGGGCGGCGGCGGGCAGGCGGAGAACGTGCGCCTGAGGAGCCTCCGGATAGGCGGGCTGGAGGCGACAAACGCCTTCGGGGAGACGGCGCGCCTCGACAGCTTCTCGCTCGCGGGCCTCGCGGACGGGGTGGCGGGGAGGATCACCGCGGGCGGCCTCTTCTACGGCGGCGGCGAGGGCGGCGCCCTTTCCGTGGAGGGGTTCTCCGCGGGAGGTCTGGATCTGAAGATCGCCTCCGCCCCCCGGGGGAACGCCGCGGGGTTCGCCCTCTCGCTCTTCGAGGCGCTGGACAGCCTCGATCTCGACCACTTCTCCTGGCAGACCGAAGGGACGGAGAAGGCCTACCTGAGATCCGCCAGGCTCGACGTCCGCGCGGACGGGGAGGGCAGGCCGCTGAAGACGCTGGAGCTGGACGGGGTGAAGTTGTCCCTGAACCGCTTCCTGGCCCCGGGCGAAGACGATTTCGCGGCGTTCGCCGCCGCCTTCGGGGAGACCCCGGAGGCGAAGCTGGTGTTCTCGGCCGCCGGCGCCCCCGGCGGCGGCCCGAGGAAGTACGATCTCGGGATCTCCGTGGCCGATTCCATGGATCTGGGGTTCACCCAGAACGTGAACCGCCTCCAGAGCCCGGTCGCCGCCCTGGCCGACTTCCCGGAAGGGGCGCTGGCCCTGCTGGGATCCCAGCTGGGCGAGGGCGGGATCTGGTTCGCGGACCGCGGCGCCATGGCCAGGCTCTACCCGGTCCTCTCGGAGAGGCAGCTGGACGGCGGGGACACGGCCGGGGCACTGAAGGAACAGGTCCTCCCCGTCATACGCGGTCTAGACCCCGAGAAGATCCTGAACCTCGTCCCGCTCGAGGGGGAGGCCGCGCTCTTCCTCGACGATCCCAGGAGCCTAGGCATAAGCTGGCGGCCGACCCCCGGGTTCCCCGGATCCGCCGCCGCCAGGGCGGGTCTCCTCGGCGGGCCGAAAACGGGAAGGCCGGAGGCCCCGGAGTACGCCGTTCTCCAGGAGATGAACGTCACGCTCTCCGTGAACGGCCGGGCCCCCATGGGAGTGGTTACGGCCGAGTAGCGCCGGAGCGCCCCGGGGGACGGCGCAGGAAAGCGCGAAAGGACGAAAGGACGAAAGGGGGTCAGCGCGAAAGGGAGGGAGAAAGGAACGTCCGCCGATCGCGGGGCGGGGCACGGGCCGCCTTCAGGACAGGAGCGTCCGCGCTGCACGTCACCCGCCGTCGCGCCGTCACGTCCCCAAATCCTTCCGGACAATTTTCCCGGTCCCCGCGCGGCTGTCCCAGACCGCCGGTCCCCGCGCGGCTGTCCCAGACCGCCGGTCCCCGCGCGGCGCTCACAGACCGCCGGTCCCCGCGCGGCGCTCCCAGACCGGCGGTCCCAAGCCGACGGTCCCCAGGGAACCCTCGAGCCTGGCCTGAAAAGTTTCGTGCCGTTTTCGTCCCGCCCTGCCAGTCTTCGCTCCGGTCCAACGGATCGGTCAAAACTATCTTGCGCGAGGAATCCCCCGGAGCTTGCTCCGGGGAGGAATCGCGCCCTCCTTCCCCGGATCTCACGGCGGCGGGGCGCGGGCGGCGGGAGGAATTGCCGTCTTGTCTTGTTTTGTTGTATGATGATTCTATGGCAAACAAGGCATTCGTATTCCGGATCTGTCCGAACAGGGAGCAGGAAGTCCT
>JAISEQ010000425.1 GCA_031264045.1 Deltaproteobacteria bacterium | reverse complement strand
CCGTGACGTGAACGCCGCGCTGAACATCCGTGCCGAGGGACTCCGTTTGCCGGGGATCGCTCGCGAAAAGAACCGCAGGACATGCGGGGTTAGCCCGGACGCTGATCTGGCGGGCCTGACACGCCTTGAACGGGAAGCCCCTGGGCTTTAGCCCGGGGTATGTCCACCCGCTTCTGCAACGGGAAGTGCGCGGAGCTGAGATCGGGGAGGCGGAAGGAGTACGGGGAGCCGGAATCCAACGGCAGGGTGTTCCTTATCAATGTCAAACCCCGCACGACCGACAGGGAGAGACAATTATGGACTAAGAGAAACAACAAGGTGAAGGACTGCATGCACAAAGCTTCCCGGATTCTTGTTAACTGCCTGGTGGACCATGACCTCAGCACCCTGTTCATAGGGTACGACGAAGGCTGGAAACAGGGGATCGGACCGGGAAAGCGGACGAATCGGAACTTCGCGGGAATCCCCTTCCTCACGCCGGTCAGGACGATCGAGTACAAGTGTGCCTTGGCGGGGATAAGGGCAATACATCACGACATCACGGAACTATCCGGAACCCGTGCGTATCCCTGTCTTTTCCGCACTCACCGAAGTCCTCCGGCTCCTCCGGCTCCTCCGGCTTCCCCGGCTTCCCCGGCTTCCCCGATTCCCAAGTTCGGCTTCCCTTGCAGCCGCTTCCCAGCCTTCCCGCTTCCCCCCCCGTCAGAACTCCGGACTCACCCAGGCGGGGCTCCCCCCTATCACGGTCATGAGCGCCCTGGCCGCGTGGAGCTCCCTTACGGGCGTCTCGAACAGATCCCTGTCCAGAACCGCGAAGTCCGCCCTCTTCCCCACAGACAGCGCCCCGAGCTCCCCCTCGCAGAAGGAGGCCCAGGCGGGCCACACGGTGTAGCTCCTGAGGGCTTCGCCAACGGTAAGGGCATCGCCCGTCTGGAAGCCCCCGGGCGGCATCCAGTCCAGATCCCTCCTGGCGCAGGCGGCGTAGATGCCCCTGAAGGGGTCTGGGGACTCTATTGGGGCGTCGGAGCCGTTGATGAGCACGCTCCCCAGCTCGAGAAGCCGCCTCCAGCCGTAGGCGTCCCGGACCCTCTCGGGGCCGAGGCGGCCGGGCGCCATGTGCAGGTCCGTCATGAGCCCCACGCTCTGGATGCTGGGGATGAGCCCCAGGGCCGCGGCCTCGCGGGCGAGCCCGTCGGAGAACAGCTGGAAGTGTTCCAGCCGCCAGCGGCGCGCGCGCGACGCGGGCCCAAGGACCCTGCCCATCGCTCGCACGGCCTGGGCCGCCGCCGCGTCCCCTATCACGTGGACGGCCGCCTGGAGCCCCCGGTCCCGGATCTTCTCCATGACGGCCTCCAGGGCCTCGTCCGTGTAGCTGTGGGTGCCCCGGTGTCCCGGGCGGTCGGCGTAGTCGGAAAGCATCCACGCGCTCCGGGAGCCGAGGGAGCCGTCCGAGAAGAGCTTCACGCCGTCCAGCGAGAAGCGGCCCGCGCACATCCCCCTCCTCGGCCCGCCCTCCAGGAGCTCCTCCTCCCAGGGTTCCGGCTGCACGAAGCACTTGAACCTCACCTTCGGGACGCCGTTCCTGTAGGCGTCCAGGAGCATGAGGAAGTCCCCCTTCCTGGTCCCGCAGTCCACGACCGCGGTGAGCCCGCAGCCGAGCATCTCGCGCTCGGCCGCGAGGAAGGCCTCCATCGGGTCCAGCCCGTCCCAGGCGGGCATCCGGGAGTAGACCATGTGCATGGCCCGGCCCACCAGCACCCCGGCGGGCGTCCCGTCCGGGTCCCGGACTATCTCCCCCCCCGGGGGGGGCTCTGTGCCCGCCCGTATGCCCGCCATGTCCAGCGCCATGGTGTTGGCCCATACGGAGTGCTTGTCCACCCTGTCCATGACCACGGGGTTGCGGGGACAGGCCCGGTCCAGGACGCCCCGGCCGGGCCAGGCGCCCGAGGGCCAGAGGTTCTGGTCCCAGCCCCTGCCGTGGAGCCATGCCCCGGGCTCAAGTTCCGATGCCCTGGCCCCCGCCATGGCCGCGGCCTCTTCCATGGACTTGCCGGAGACGTCCAGCTGGCTCAGCCTCACGCCTTCGGTTATGAGGTGGCTGTGGCTGTCGATCAGCCCGGGCACGGCAGGGCGGCCGCGGAGATCCTCCGTCATGACAGCGGCTTTCCCCGCCCCGTCTCCGGCGAGGGTCCCGGCCGACGCCCTGACCACCCGTCCCGCCTCCGCCGGATCGTCCCCGGCGTAGACGATCCTCCCCCCCCAGACCCCCAGCACCCCGCACTCGGGGCATGAAGGGTCCATCGTGCGGAAGCGCCCGCCGCGGTAGACCCTGCCGGTCTCCTCGCCTGGGTAGAACCTGCCTGCCTCCCCGTCGGGAGACCGCAGCACGGCTTCAGGATCGTCTCTGCTCAAACCCGCACCCGCCCTCCGGCACTCCCGGCGCTTCCGGCACTCCCCGCACTCGCGGCAATTCCGGCGCTTCCGGCACTCCCCGCACGCGCGGCAATTCCTGCGCTTCCGGCACTCGTGGCAATTCCGACACTTCCGGCATTCCCGGCGCTTCCGGCACCCGCGGCACTCCCGACGGAGGAAATAGTCCGGCCTGGAACCGTCGCCCCGGAACTCCGGCTCCCCAAACGCCCCGCCTCCGGAACTCCGCACGTCCGCGCCCCGGAACGCAGCCGCCTTCCGAATCCGCAGCTCCGGAAATCCCGGAAACCGCAGGACCCCTCAACACCGGCGGAACTCCCGGAAACCGCCGGAACCTCCGACGCCCCCGACACCCGCGGGAATTCCCGGAAACAGCCGGAACCCCCGACGCCCAGGGAACTTCCGGAGCTCCCGGCACCCGCGGGAACTCTCAGAAATCATAGAAGTGGTCGTCCCTGTTCAGTATCTCGCAGCCCTTCTCGGTCACGAGCACCAGCTCCTCCAGCCTCACACCCCCCTTGCCGGGAAGGTAGATGCCTGGCTCGACGGTGACGAGCGTCCCCTCCGGGAGGATCGTGCCCGCCCCGGGCGAGAGCCTTGGCTCCTCATGGACCATGAGGCCCACGCCGTGGCCCAGGCTGTGGCCGAAGTAGTCCCCATAGCCCCTGGAAGCTATGTGGCCCCGTGCGACGGCGTCTGCCTCGCCCCCCGTGATCCCGGCCCTGATCACGCCCAGGGCCAGGAGCTGGGCCTCGCGGACCGTCCGGTAGATGTCCTTCAGCCACCCGGCCGGCTTCTCGGGCAGGTAGGTGCGGGTCATGTCCGAGCAGTAGCCTCGGAAGCGGGCGCCTATGTCTATCACCACGCCCTCGCTCTTGCCGATCTTCTTGCGGCCCGGCTCGGCGTGGGGCAGGGCCGCGTTGGGTCCGGCTGCCACGATGGAGGGGAAGGCCGGCCCGTCCCCCCCGAGCTCCCGGAACTTCGTCTCCAGGAAGAAGGCCGCCCAGCCCTCCGGCACGCCGGGCTCCAGCTCCTCCCACAGGAGTCCTATGGCCTCGTCGGTTATGGCCACTGCCCGGCGGACGAGCTTCAGTTCCTCCTCGGTCTTCACCAGACGGAACTCCCCCGGCAGGAAGGGCACCTCCCTCAGCTCGGTTTCGGGGACGGCGCGGGCCATCTTCCCGTGGAGCTCGACCGTCACGCTCCCCGGCTCGAAGCACAGGGACTTCGGGAGATCGCCCGCCCTCTTCAGGCCCTCGGGCAGGCCCTGCCGGTAGGTCAGGATCTCGAAGCCGGCGGCCTCCCCCTCCGCCTGGGTGGTGAAGCGGGAGTCGGTCAGGAGCAGGGCCCTCTTCGCTGTCACGAGGAGGGCTCCGGAGGACTCGGCGATCCCGGCGTCCTGGGCCAGGAACCCCGAGAAGTACCTGCGGTTCTCGGGGGAGAGGATGAGGAGCGCCTCGCACCCGGTCTCCTCCATGCGGGTTCTCAGCGCCGAGAGCCTCCCGGGCACCGGATCTTCCCGCTTTCTCCCGGCCGGGGGCTTCCTGCCCTTCTCTGCAGTCATGGGCTTCCCTCGCTCGCCGCAGGACTCTTCGGCCCCGCAGGGGGGTTGTGCGGACTTCACGCCGCGTCCGGCCGGACCCCGCACCGGTCCAGGCCCCGCGGATACCCCGGCAGACGGGCGCATGAAACGGCCCGGCCGGCCCCCGCCTCCAGGACGGGTCCGGAACGCGCGGGCCCCCGCGGATTCGGGCGGGCCCGAGCGGGCTCCGCGCCCGCGGCTAAGGATCCGGCGTGCGGGGGAAAGGCTGACGGACTGAAAGCTTAAAGCACCCTGTCCGCAAAATCAACAGGAGGGGGGACGGCCCGATCTTTTCAACGGCACCGCAAAAGGCTAAAATCAGCCAGCGGCCGCCGGGCTCCCCCACGTCCCGCCCCGCAGCGGCCTCCAGCCTCCCGGATCCCCCCGCCGCCACGAACGCCGGGCGGCATGTCCCCCCCGGCGCGGCGCTGACCGCCCGCGGGCGCCCCGGCCTCCCGGAACAGGATCCCTCTGGCGCCCCGGCCTCCCGGAACCGGATCCCCCCGGCCGCCCGGCCTTACCCGGGCGCCGCCCTCCCTGCCGGCACAACCATCGTCTCCCGGCCGGAACGGTCCGGCCTCCTGCCTCCCCCCGTCCCCGGGGGATACTGCTGAAAGGCTTCAAGCTTGGCCTCGGTCGTGGTCAACGTGCCCTACGGCGGCCTCTTCATGCCTCCCGCCGTGGCGAAGCGGCTCCCCCTGAAGCAGGAGGAGGTGGGCTGGGAGAACTTCCGGCTGGCCGACCCGTGCCTCCTGAACGTCGTGGCCAGGGCCTGCGAGGCCGGCACCGTGGAAGGCCCCCTCGGCGGAAAGGAGATCCCCAGGAGGACCCTCGTGAGCTACGCGTTCTCGCCCCTGGTGGCGGATCCCCTGGGGTATCTCGCCGCGGAGCTGTCCCCGGGGCGGGGAGGGGAGGCGGAGCGGGAAGGATCCGCCCCGGGAGCCGGCGGCGGAACCGGAAAGGGGACGGGAACGGCCGGAGGTGAGGCGCGGGACGGCGCCCCGGGCGGAGGGGCCGCGAAGGCCCGGACCCTGCCCCCCCGGGCCCCCGCCATCATCCCCAGGAGCACCGGGGACGTGCCGCTCTTCGGCTGGTCGGACAGGGAGCGGGAGATCATACTGAAGAAGTCCGCGGTCCCGTACCTGGAGGAGCTGCGGGACCGCTGCGGGGAGCTCCTGGACCGCGGGGGCCTGGTGCTCCTCGTGACCGCCCGCTCCTACGCCTCCGCGCCGTGGGACTTCGAGTCCGACAGGCGCTACCCCCGGCCCCAGCTCGGCATAGGCACGCGGGACGGGACCATGACCCCCAGGGGGCTTGCGGAGTTCGTCGGGAGGACCTTCAGGGCCTTCGGGCTGTGGCCGGAACTGGACTGGCCCCACAGCGGCGCCTGGGCCCCCCCCGAGCTGGCGTCGTGCCCCAGGCTACTGTGCTGCACGGTTTCCTTCAGGAGGGATCTCTACATGGACGAGCGCACCGGCCGACTCTCGGAGCGCTCCGAGGGGCTCTCCAGACTCCTGCGCACCGTCCTGGGCCTTCTGGAAAACCAGCTGGACGAGGTGGTGAGGATCCGCTACCGCCGCAGGCACCCCCCCAAGCCCCCCTCCATGATCATAAAGGCTTCCCCCGGCCCCGGCCAGGGAAGCTAGAAGGGAACGTTTTGGGGCACGGGGCTTGCATGGGCACAAGTCCGGGGCCCCGGGACGCCGGAAACGCCCCCCTGCCCCGCCGGAGCCCGCGCGGCAGCCCTCTCCCTGACCCGGCCCCGGCCTCCCTGACCCGGTCGCTCCCCCCTTACCCGGCCCCGGGCTCGCCCTCCCCCCGGCCGCACCGACGGGCCGTTTCCCCCGGCCCGGCCGCACTTTCCGGGTTCCCCCGGTTCCCGGCCCCCTTCAGATGGTGACCCAAGTGTCCAGGATCAAAGAGCCCTCGAACATGGAGCTCCTGTTCGGCCCCGACGAGATTGCCTGCCAGGTCCGCGGCATCGCGGCCAGGATAGACGCCCACTACGGCCCCCTGACGGACATGGACGACCGCCTGCTCGTCCTGGGGGTTCTGAACGGCGCCTTCGTTTTCATGGCGGATCTCATCCGGGAGATCCACGTCCCCCTGGAAGTGGACTTCATAAGGCTCTCCAGCTACGAGGACCGCTCCGACAGCTCCCAGGAGGTGGTGCTCCTGAAGGCCCCCGAGAGGCCCATCGCCGGCCGGCACGTCCTGGTGGTCGAGGACATCGCCGACTGCGGCCTGACCCTCCAGTGGCTCCTGGGCTACCTTGAGACCAAAAGCCCCGCCTCCGTCAGGACCGCCGTCCTGGTGGACAAGAGGGAGCGCCGGGAGGTGAAGGTCGAACTGGACTACACGGGCTTCGTGCAGGAGGACGGGTTCCTGGTGGGCTACGGCCTGGACTACGCCAAACGCTACAGGGAACTGAACGGCATCTACCGCCTCGAGTTCTAGCGCCCCGCGTCCGGGCCCCGGGCGGGAGACCCGGCACAGGCCAGGAAGCCTGCGGCGATCGGCCTCCCGTCCCCGCGCGGATGCCGCCCGCCGAACCCGGCGGGCACCTGGACGCCCCGAGCCTTTCCGGCCACGAATCCCGGTCCGGCTCCTGGAACAGATCCGGAACTGTTCCTGTTCCGGAAGGCGGGTCCCGGACCCTGATCAGGGTCCAGTTCCAATCGGCACGTCCTGCCCCCGTTCGGAGTTCGGTTCCGGACGGCATGTCCGGAACTCCGGGCAGGATCCGGTTCCGGCGGGAAGTCCTTGCCCATGAACGGAGTTTGATTCCGGACGGCCATGTCCCGACCCCGGACAGGGTCCGGGGCGGGTCCCGATTCCTGCCCGCCCGGAATCCTGGGCAGATACGGCTCAGTATCCGGGCCCGGACAAAGATCCCGGATGAAAGTTTACGTGCCCGGACAAGGCCTCCCGGATGAAGGTTTACGTGCCCGGACAAGGCTCCCGGATGAAAGTGCCGGGACCGGATAAAGAACCCCGGACAAATACCCCTGACGAAGGTATCCGGGACCGGACGTGGATCCCTGACGAAGGTATCCGGGACCGGACGTGGATCCCTGACGAAGGTATCCGTGACCGGACGTGGATCCCGGACGAAGGTATCCGGGACCGGACGTGGATCCCGGACGAAGGTATCCGGGACCGGACGTGGATCCAGGACGAAGGTATCCGGGACCGGACGTGGATCCAGGACGAAGGTATCCGGGCCGGTACAGGGATCCCGGACGAAGGTATCCGAGACCGGAAAAAAACCCGGATGAAGGTGCCGACGGAGGGGCCGCCCCGTGTCCGCGGAAGCAAGCACGGCCTTCAGGCCAAGGTCCGTGTCCCTGCCCCCGTCCCGCTCCGCCCCGATGTCCGCCCGTACGGGATGGCGGTCGGGATCGTCTTCAAGATTGATTCGACTGTAAAAAAACCTCCCCTTCCAACGTGAGGGTGAACGTTATGAGTTTTCGGAATGAAACTCTCTGCATTTAAGCCAAATTCTCGCAAATTCGAGCTTCCCTCGCGCCGCGCAATGGTCTCCGAAAGGCCAAAGGAGGAGTTTTTTGCAGTGGAATCAAGATTCGGCGCATCTTCGCATAAAGGGTTCCAAGCCCGCGCCAATTAGGCTAAACGATGGGACATATCTGCTTATTATCATCTTATGCCTATAATTTAAACAAATTGGTTGCATTTTTCCGAAATCTTGTGCTACAATCTCTCAGTTTTCTTAACTGCAGGTTTCCCGTCCCTCCGTCCCCGGCCCAGCCGGAGACCTCACGACCGGCCCCGAAGGCCGCCCGGCAGGCCCCGAAGGCTGCGGAAAGGCCCGGATCAGGGGATCCGGGGCCAGTCCGCCCCGTCGCGCCGCACAGCAAAGTCCCGCGCCTGCCCGGCACCGGCCGCGCCTTCCACGGCGGACCGGCACCGGGCACCGCATGAGGCGGCCCCGCGCCCAGCTCCGGCGCCTGTCCGAACGCCTTCCCGCACCCCCCACCGCCGCCATTGAGCTCCAGCCCGCCGCGGCGCCGCAAGGTGGATCAAAGCATGATAATCACCTGCTCCCAGTGCCAGACAAGGTTCAGGGTCGACGACTCCCTGATTAAGGAGACCGGTACCAGGGTCCGCTGCTCCAACTGCCAGAGCGTCTTCACCGTCTTCCACCCCCGCGCCGGGTCCGGTGCCCAGGAGAGGCCCAGCGATGCCATCCCCAGACCACCCGCATCCCAGGCGCCCCCCCCTCCGGCTGACGAGGAGCCGATACCCCGGGCGCCTGTCCCCCGCGCCCCTGAGCCCCGGCAGATGACGTTCGCGGCCCGCCCCCTCCCCCCTGCGGAGAGGGACTTCTACATCCCCGACGAGCAGGACGAGGACGACCGGCCAAGCCCGGAAGATGAGGACGCCGCGCCGGGACGCGCGGACGCCTACGGCGGCCGAGAGGAAGGCGCGGGCCCCGGCGGCCCCTCCGGCCGGGGCACGGCGCACGGCGCCGGACAGGGCGCGTCCCCGCGCCCCCAACACGCTCTCTCCGAGGACGCGGCCGCCGAGCCGGCGGGGCAGGACTTCCGCGGGGGCCCCCGTCCCGCCCGCCTGGATCCGCGGGGGCAGCTCCCCGCCTCCCAGGGCGATCCGGGACCCGATCCGGGCCTGGGCGGGGATCCCCTCGACCCGGATCAATCCCAGGACCCGCTGGGCGCCGATCCCCTCGGCTCCGGTTCCCCGGAGCGGGAACCGGCGGAGATGGCGACATACCGGGATCCCGGCGGCGCCGGAAATGCGGGAGGCGGCTTGGGCGATCCCGATCCGGACTACGACGACCTGGAGATCTCCCCCCGCGCCTCCGAGGTGTTCGCTGATGCCCCCCCGCCCCGCCCCGCGCCCCGGCCGGCCAAATCCGGCCTGCTCCAGCCCCGGAACAGGCGGCCCAGAGACCGGAAGGCCCTGGCGCTGGCGGCCGCGGTGGCGGCGGCCCTTCTGACGGCGGGGCTCTACTTCTACATCTCGTTCAACTCCGCCCCGGAGCCCGGCGTGGCCGTGCAGTCCGTGGCCCCGTACGACGCCGGGGCTCCCGGGACGCCCCCCGCGGCGTCCGCCGCGGGAGGGGGGCTGTCGGGATCCTCCACCCCCGGCGCAGGCCCGCAGGTGGACAACGCCTCGCTCACGCAGCCGGATCTCCCCAACAGCACGGAGCACCTGAACTTCACCAGGGACATGACCCACCACCACTACCGCTCCAACTCCGATGCCGGCAACATCCTCATAGTGACGGGCAGGGTGGAGAACCACTTCCCCGACAGGAGAAGCTACATCAAGGTCAAGGCTGTCCTCAAGGACTCCAAGGGCACCGTGGTCGCGGAGAGGGACGCGTACGCGGGCAACTACCTGACCGAACCCGAGCTCACCACCCTCCCCATGAGCGAGATCCTGGCCCGCCTGGCCCTCCGCGGCGGCCAGAACAGCTCCAACATCAACGTGACCTCCGGGAGCTCGGTGCCCTTCATGCTGGTCTTCGACAAGCTCCCCTCCGATCTTGCCGAGTACGTTGTGGAGTGCGTGAGCTCCACCCCAGCGGGCGACGTGGCCGAGACCAGCCGGACAGGTGCGGAGGCAGTTTCCTGAGAGGCGCGGAAGCAGTTTTCTAAGAGGCGTCACGGGTACCGGCGCGGTCCAGGGCCGGGATTCCGGGAGGCCTGGAGAAGCCTGACCGGACCCCGGAAAACTCCCCGCCCGCCCCTGACCCGTCTTTCCGGAGAGTCATCACGTAATTGCCCGGAGAGTCATCACGTAATTGCCCGGAGAGTCATCACGTAATTGCCCGGAGAGTCATCCCGTAATTGCCCGGAGAGTCATCCCGTAATTGCCCGGAGAGTCATCCCGTAATTGCCCCCGCACGGACGTGACGCCCGGGCAGGGGCATTACGGCATCATTACGGAATCCGGCATTTATCTTAGGTGCCGTAAAACCCCCGCAGCTTGCTGCGGGGATATAAGGCGGACTCAACCATTCAACCCTGATTCTCGATATATTTCCTGATGGTTTCCGTGCTAGCGTCCCCTGTCGTACAGGCAAAGCATCCGTCTGACCAAAAAGTATGCTCATGCCAGAACCTGGTCTTAAGGTACTCCCCATATTCCTTCCATAAGAAGACACCTAAACCTGCCAGCAGTTTCAGCCTGTATTTGCACACCAGGATCACGTGCGCCTTCAGCAGGCATTTTGAGTGGCTTCCCCGATGATAGCCTATGATTGTCCTCACGCTCCGTTTTTGATACATTGATCGTATATGCTGGTTTCCCAGCAAGTTCACTTACCCAGCAAGTTCACTTACGATGATTAGTAAAATGGTGCAATAGAACATCCCGTGACTGGGGAGGACAGGATGGTTCGGGAGAGAGACGGAGCATCGGTGCTTCTCAGGAAGTAGACCAGGGATTTCCTGAAGAGGACGGTGTTCGAGGCGTTCGGGAGAGGGGAAAAGGCCACCATAGGATCCCTCATCCACGATGCCCTCGTGCAGGTCTACGGCAGGGAGTACACGGACAGGTTCAAGTCAGGGAAGGGGGGGGTAGGAAGTGAACCTCGCCTTCAAGTACCCTTTGTACCCCAACCGAAAGCAGGAAAGAACCCTGTACCAGTGGGCTGGTTCCTGCCGCTGGATCTGGAACAAGTTCCTAGACAGGAATAAGATGGAGCATGAGGATACTGGCAATTCGTATTCTACAACGACATGTCCCGCAATCTCACTGCCCTGAAAAAAGAGGAGGAGTGGCTGAAAGATCTTCCCTCGCAAATGCTCCAGCAGACCTTGATCAAGCTGGACAGGTCGATCGCCGCCACCTTCAAGGAGGGTGCCGGGTTCCCCCGGTTCAGGCTCAGGAGCGAGCTGGGAACAGATGCCGTCACTCTTCCAAACTCCCCTGCCTGGCGTCTGGACAGGAAGTATGTCTACCTGCCGAAGATGAAAGACGGCATCATCTATGACGGCACCGCAATATGTCGGCGGAAGATTCGGGGCGGAATGCCGGTCGGGTCGGGCGGGTGGAGGTGATAAAGATTCCCATAGGGAATCGGGAGCGGAAACGTACGGGAAGCTGTCCAGCCGTTAAGAAGAGAAATGACGGAATGCCCTATTCCGCTTCCGTCCCGCCCACGGCCCCTTCCCGGCCGGAGTGAGCGCGGGCGGACG
>JAISEQ010000523.1 GCA_031264045.1 Deltaproteobacteria bacterium | reverse complement strand
TTCAACATCATGGCCAAGGGCCTGGAGGGACTGGGAAAGGACCCGGACTGGCTCCATGACAAAGTAGTCCGGAAAGCTTCGGCTGACCGGATAGAGGCGTGTAGTGCGCCATTGATCGTAAGCATAGGGTTTCAGTAGCAGACCCCGTTACGGTCGAAACCATGAAGTGGCGTCTTCTAAGACTGTGAAATAAAAGACTATATTCCATGGAACTATATCCGGTCTGATGAGGCAGGTTAAGAGTCATCATAAATGAACCGAGTTAATGATGACGGATCTTCGTTGCGGGCTACGGGTTGCGGGCTGGGGATTGAGCTGTCTCGGAACGTGAGGGCAGCGCTAGGGAAACGGATCGTCCTGAGCGGCAGAAATCAGGGAAGCCTTATAAATGCAATTCGATTGACGGGACCATTACTGTTTAAGAGGGGGGGCGGTTCAGTCCAGGCAAACGACTCAACATGCAGCTCTGCGGAAGTTCCCTTCCGGAACTGGATCGATGAGATCTAATATTATATCCATTATTTCATATTGTCAATTATCTATGGACATTCGTTTATGTTCAAAGCATTATCAATCATGTTTGAGCAACAAGTATATGTTTCAGACGTATTTCAGCCATGTTTTCTGTTGCTCTCTAATTTTACAGACTGAGAATGACGATCATAAATCCATTGAAAATTTTATTAACTGAAATAAAGTTTAATGATGAGTAGTGTCACATTAGGTTTTGATATTTTTGCATGTCTTAAATTTAAAAATTTGGAATAATCAATATTTATAAATGTTGATTGATGCAACAGGCATTTAGCATTAATGAATATTTTTTTAGAGTTATTTATGTATATATACCACATTGTATCATTGATATCAATAAAAATTATAATATTAATTTATTCAATTTAATGAAAATGATGTCCATGTTTAAAAAAAATTATTTCCAGACGTCAGTCTGAGTTTGAACCGGAATGAGGGTTGCAGTTTTCAACACGGGAGGAAGCTACAGGGTCAATGGTTCAGAGGGAGTCTGGCTTACGCCCTTGAGGGTTCCGCTGGCTCTGGGGTCCTGACGTTGCCGCCCGTGAGAGTTCCTCTGGCCCGTGAGTTCGTCATGCTTCCGGCCGTGAGGGTTCTTCTTCCAGCAGGTCGGCATGCTTTTTTTCAGGTGCGGTCCGTCATGCCGCCTGAGTCCAGATCCGGACCCTCCGGACCGGTCGGAGAGTCCTCCGGATCCGACTCCGAATCCTGCGGGCCCGATGCCTCCGGAAGCCGGGTTTGCCTTCCGCTTGAAGGCTTTGGAGCCGCAAGCGTCGGATCCCGTTGACTGTAAGGTGTTTTGCTGTATCATGTACCGTTGATGCCCCGGATCCCTGTCCGTTCCGCCGCCCGGCTGCCCGGTGGGCGGCAACCCCTTCCGGCCAGCCCTGCTCCGTTTTGCATCGAACTCTGGGGGGCATGCCCGCTCCCGCTTTCATGCCGCCGGGCGCGGGGAAGCCGGGAGACGGTCCCTCGGCGGCGCTCCGGGGCGACGGCATCCTCCCGCCCGTGACCGCAGGTTGCCGGCGACTGTCGGGCGAAACGCGGAGGCGGCGCCCTGCGGACCCTTCCCTGTTCTTCTTCCGCAAGGCCCAGGAGTTCACCATGACAGGAACAGGCACTTCCGGAACCCGCACCGGCCCGGCCGCGCCGCCGGCATCGGCGGTTTTCTTTGGCATCACCACCTTTTCAGGCGTCTTCCTCATTCTTTCCGCCCTGTCCGCGCTCTCCGCCGTCGCGGCGGGCGGAGTCGCCCTGGCCCAGGATCCGGGCGCCGGCGGGCCCGATGCCGTTTCCCGGGCCGCGGAAGCCGTCCGTGCCGCGCTTTCCGGCAGGCCTACGGCCGATGGACTCGGGAAGGCAACGGTCTACAGGCCCCGCTGGGATTTCAGCCCCATGAGCGGGGAGCTTGAGGCAATAAGGGACAGGGCGGAAGATCTCTCGGACGCGGGACGGGACGGCGACGCGTCCGATGTCTGGGGGAGGCTTGCCGAGGGGGCGCGCGCGGCCTACGGAAAGGACGATGCGAGGACGCTCGCCGCGATGAGCCGCAGGGCCAGGGCGAGGATGGAACTGGGGGACGCGGCGTTCTCCGAGAGGAAGGCGGCCGGTGAGGCGGTCAAGGGGCTCTCGGCGGCGCTGGGGGAGGGATCGGCCGAGGCGCTCTTCGCGCGGGAGACCTCGGCGTTCTTCGTGATGGCGGACGGGAACCCCGAGGACGCGGGAGACCTTCTGCGGGGCGCCCTCGCGGCTTCGGAAGCGTCCCTGGGGCCGCTGCACCCCCAGACCCTCTCGCTCGCGAGGACGCTCGGGATCTGCACGGCCCTGGGCGGCGATGTCCGGGAGGCGCTCCGGATCCTGGGCGGGCTGCCGCGCGTCTCCGCCGAGGCGCTGGGGGAATCGCACCCCGAGACCGCCGAGAGCTGGAAGGCGCTGGGCTGGGTCCTCGAGGCGGCGGGTGATGCCCGGGGATCCGCAGAAGCCCTGCTGCAGGCGTACGGGGCGCTGTCCGGGGCGGCGGGTCCGGAAGACCCGGCCGTAATGATGGCCTTAGGCGATCTGGCGGAGGCGCTTCTCTCAGCTGGAGAGCCCATGCGGGCGTGGGAGCTCCTGGAGAGCTGGCTCGGGTCCCTTCCCGAGGGGGTCCGGGCTCCCGACGCCATGCTTTCCGGACTGGCCGCCGCGTGCGGGGCGCTCGGGGACCATGCGTCCGCGAGGTCCGTCTGCCAGGGGATCCTCGCGGACATGGAGGTCCGGGGCGATAACTCCGGCGAGGTTCGGTAAGGAGCGCGGGGAGGGCCGGGCGCGCTCGCGGCTCCGGCCGCCCGCATCGGGGCCGCGGAGCTCCTGGAGACGCTCCCAGCCGAGCGGGTACCTCCGGGAGCCGAGAGATCCGGTACCGTTAGCGACTGCCGAGAGCCTTGCCGATGCCGTGAGGCGTCTTTTAGTGCGGCATGGCCGGGCCGATTCTCCGTGAAGGGCCGCAGATCGTTGTCGGGCTCCTGTGGGGGCTGCCGTAGGCTGTCCGGGGCGGCGGGCTTGCGAATGACGGGGTTCAGCGGGGCAGGCACCCGAACCAGCGCTTCCCCCCCCCCCAATAGGCTAGCTTGTCGGACGGGAGGGGCGGGGAGTTTTGATTACCGGTGCGGGTCATGACCCGGCGGGCGAGGACGAGCGGCCGGGCTCAGGGAGAGACTTGGCCAGGCTCCTGGAACGTGTAGACCAGGCCTCCCCATGAATTGATACCCTCGGGTAGTTCCGGGCTTTTTGGCCACATGAGTATCCCAAAGGAGGGATAAGTGTCTTGACAGTTAAACCTGCCGATTTACCTCCAGTTTTTTGAGGTGACATCTGAGCTTGACGTCATATATCCTTATGAGTACGCTATTATAGAACAGCCGTAATGCATGCGCTTTTATTTTTAGGCAATTTGACGGCAAAATCTATGTGAATCAAATGAGTACAGTTAAAACTCTGAACGTGGCCTATTTCCTAGTGTTAAGCTGAAATCCCTTACAACCAGGGCTATGGCGGTGCCCATGGCGCCTGCCTCCACCGCGACGGCAGCCCGGTCGCCTGGGGAGGCGGCCCCGCCCCCGGTCGCGGCGAGGGCGGCGGAGGGTTTCCTGCACCCCGTTGGCGTCCCCCCCCGCCGCGAGCCCCTCGGTTGCGCGGGCCATGGAGACTGCCGCGTCCGCGACCGTGAACCACCTCTCCTTTTCCATTAAGGCGCCCCCTCCCCGCCGTGCGGCGACCGGCCCCGCCGGGCCCGGGCCTCCCCGGGCCACGGGGGGACCGGGCTGCGGGCCGGAAACGATAACCGCCGGGCCCGCCCGGTGTCAACAACTCTCCAGGCGCCGCGCCCGCCTGGCGGAACGGGCGGGCTTACCCCGCTGGGCCGGGGCCGGGAGCGGCGGGAAGGAGGCCCGGAGGGAGGCCCTTGACCCCCCGGAGCCTTTTAATCCGGTAGAAGAGGTTCTGGCGGGACAGCCCCAGGAGCTTGGCCGCCCGCGCCCGGTTGCCTCCCGCCGCCGAAAGGGCCCTCCCGATGCGGTCCGCCTCGATCGCATCCAGCTCCTCCTTGAGGGGCATCGCGGCATTCGCTTCGGCGTCCGGCCCGTTTCCTCCGACGCCCCGCGCGGCGCCCTCGGCGCCGTGGCCGCCGTACCCGCCGCGATCGCTTATGCCGTTGCCGCCCCGGCCCGGTAAACGGTCGGGCCCGCCGCCGGGGCCGGCCTCCCCGCCGCTGGCGTTCCTCGAGAGGAAGCGCCTCAGGTGCGCGGTCTGGATATGGCAAAGCCCCAGGGTCCTCCGCCTGTTCGGGTCCATCACTGCGAAATTCATGCAGGTCTCGATCACGTGCTCCAGCTCGCGGACGTTGCCCGGCCAGCTGTAGCGGCGCATGACCTCAACGAACTCCGGCTCCACGGAATTGATCCGGCCCTGGAGCTTGCGGTTGAAGGCCTTGACGAAATGGCCGATGAGGGCCGCCACGTCGTCCCCGCGGTACCTCAGGGCTGGGATCTCCAGGAAGATCACCGCCAGCCTGAAGTACAGATCAGGCCGGAGCTGGCCGTTTTTGAGCGCCGCCTCGGGCTTCTGGTTGATCGTGCTGATGATCTTCAGATCCACCCCGATCTCGCAGGATCCCCCCACGCGCCGGACCTTCTTCTCCTGGATGACCCGGAGGAGCTTCGCCTGCAGGTTCAGGGGCATGGCGTGGATCTCGTC
>JAISEQ010000466.1 GCA_031264045.1 Deltaproteobacteria bacterium | reverse complement strand
GGGTAAGGGTGGGAGGTGGACGTGAGGGGATGACGGGGAGAAAGGGTGGAAGGAGGGTCACGGGAGGTGGGGACAGGGGCGGAAGGGTAGGGTTGTGTGTGAGAGGGGCGGAATCCAGGCCAGGCGTGAAAAGATTAGGTGCGCGGACGGGATTCATGTGAGCTCTTGGAGTTCGCGGGGGAGGAGGTGCCGAGGCATCACTTCCTGGAGAGCTGGGATGGGCAGTTAAGAGGACACCGCGCTGGTGACGGCAACGGGGGGGAGGCGGATTTCCTGCGGGCATGTCTCCTCGAAAAATTTGAACGATATATTGTCGTGGTGATCAGACGTTCGTGAAAACGTCTGCTCAGCCGCCTGCCGTGCGGCTCCGGTGCGCCGGCAAGCATTGATCGGCGTCAAAATGTTGAAATGTCAGGCCGTCGGCCAGGCTGTATCCCGTGTGTCTTCGGTTTGGGTCAAAATGTAGTGAGGCGGAAAGCGAGACTCGCGGCCGCATCGGGTCCACGACGGGCTCCGGAAAGAACGGCTGCAATCCTTCGCTTGAGCCGTTGGCAAAGATTCATAATCGGATATGGTGAGACGCCAACTTCAGAAACTGTTCTCGTGCCCGGGAAAATGAACTGGAAGGGCATGGAAGCCCCGGGACGGAGGAATGGCAGGGCCGAGAGCGCCGCTGGTATACAGTGAATTCTGAACATCGTTCCGGACAGGGTTTCCGGTGTTTTGGACAAGTGGCCGGGAGCAGTTCGTCACCGAAAGCCTGTTGGCCGGGCCGTAAAGGGGGTGAGGCTTTAAAAAAAATTTTTTGAGGCATGGGCGGTTTTTTATGAGTTATAGATTAGTAAACTATAGTAAACGAATGCATCATTTTACTTAATATGATATCCCGGGAGTATATTTTTACGGCGCAGGAGATGGGTTTTGACGGAAATCAAGACCCCGGCGCTGTTTTTTTTCTCTATCCGCTTTTGCATTATTTTTTCGGGGTGCTACAATTGCGTTGTTAAGGCCGTCCGGCGCAGGTCAAGCCCTTGAGCCCGGACAGACCCGCAGGCCGCCTGGGGCGGAGAGCCGGTGACAGGCCGGACGGAAGCGGCTGGAGATGGAAGGAAAGATACGGCTGAGGGCAGAGGGAAGCGGGTCGGGGGGGGCCAAAGCGGGAATGGAAGGCGGGCTGCCGCGAGGGGATGAGCGGTGCGGCGGCGCAGGGCAGGAGATAGGGATATCCGGAGGCGAGGCGTTCCGCCCGAGGAGGGCAGGGGACGTCCGAGCCCGTCAGCGGAACTGAATCTTGCCGCAGGGACGTTGACCGGCCTCCACAGGCAGAAGAATGTCGGTGCCGCGAGGTGGCAGGTGTCAGTTCCCTGGACGCCGGGACGGGCAGCGGTCGGCGGGCGGACCTGCGGCGTGAAGACTGACGCCGGATAAGCTGGCTCCCCAGGCCTGCGGTCCCTGCGGTGAATTTTTTATGCAGGGGGCATGCTGACGGGCGGGAATCTGGACATGTTAATAATTCCGGCGCGGATGACGTTGCCATGACCGGACAGCGGCAAGGGGACTTGAGCGCATGGCTGGCGGTTCGGCAAGCATGCGGAGGTGGCAGTCAGTCGCGGGAGCGGAGCTTGAATCCAAGTGTGGCGGCAAGAGGCGAGAGAGAAATGGTTGCGGGACGGCGTCAGGACGGCCAGTTAATAGCGCAGGGATAGGTGACTGCTGAAAAGCTTTGATGGGATTCGGCAGGTTCGCGGCATGTGGGGATAGCTTCAGCGGTGTGGGGTCAGGTTGCGGTTAGGTGAAAGCGGTGCACGAAAAATGTTGGGGGGAAGACCAGGTGAGTCCGCAGGATAGTTGCGCGGGAAAGTTGCGGTAGGCGTGCGGTGCGAGGGTAAATTTCAGGTGGAAGGCCTGGTAAGGCCGCAGGATAGTTGCGCGGGAACTCGGCGGACAGCGTTGCCGTGCTCAGGTGGGAATGTTTCCGGAAGGCATGGGAGGTCGCTGTAACGGTGCGCTGGAAGGTTGCGGCAGACTGAAGCCGTGCGGGTAAAATGTTTTTGAAAGTTCTGGTGAGGCCCGTGATGATGGACGGCAGCGTCTGGAATGTGCCGCGTCCAGGTACGCGGCTGATTCTGGATCGGACAGCCCCAAACTCGCTTCAGAGATGGACATCGGCTCCCGTGGGACGCACGGAAATTTCGGAGGAGGCTTCTCAGAGGATAGCTGTGTCTGAGATGTAGTGCGGACAGACTTTCCCGCCGCCCGTGCGCCTCCACAGCACACGGCCACGCCGCCAAGGCTTGAGGCACACCGCCTGGAGTGAAGTCTGCAGATGAGTTGAAACGCGCCCCAACAGCTCAAGCGTTCGCAGACGTTTACTCTCCCCGCAGAGGGTAAAGGTGCTGCAGGCTTCGCTCCGGTCCGGCACTGATTTGAGGTCGGCAGTAATTATTCTGAATGCTGTCCCGCTTGCGGCCGAAGGCCACTCCCATGGCGCTCGGCCGCGTGAAAGAACCGGGGTGCGCCAGGCACGCCCCGGCACGTGGCTCGACCCGTTCCGTGTGAGGTGACGGGCCGAAGAACCTGACCGCTGTTCTGACCCCGCTGCCACGGGGAACGGAGGTGGCGCCTATGAGGATTCACGTAAAGGTCTTCGCGATACTCGTGTGCCTGGTCGCGGCGATCATAATGCTCACCGTCATGACGAGTGTCTTCTTCGCCCGTTCCGGGGTGGAGGAGACCGTCATAAGCCAGATAGGCGTCATAGGAAGGCTGGGGGAGAGGCTGGTGTCGGATCAGTTCGACATGTTCCGCGCACAGACCGACACAATGGGCGAGCATCTGGCGCATTCAGACTCCGGAGCGCTTCCGTTCGTCCTGGATCAGGAGCTCCGGATGTACCGGACCTTCGCGGGCGCGGCGGCCTACCGCCGCGGCGTTGTGGTCGCGAGGGCAGGCAAGCTTCCGCCGCCCGCGTCCCTTGCCCGGGAAGAGTGCGTGAGGGAGGCCACGGCCGGCCGGCGCTACATCACCACAACCACCTTCACGCCCGGCGGCGAACTGGTCTTCTACTACTGCGTTCCGGTAAATTCCAGGCTGACCCTGGCCGTCACCGTGCCGGGTCTCTTCTTCTCGGAACTTCTTGACGACTTCACCATCTGGGAGTCCGGATCGCTCTATATCCTGGACAGCGAAGGCACGGTCGTCGCCAACATCCGCAAGGAGATGGTGCTGTCCCGCTACAACGCGACCGTCGACCCGACCGACTCCCGGGACGTCGTGACTACGGGCGAGCATTCCAGAAAGATGATTAAGGGCGGAACCGGAGCCGGAAGCTACTACCTGGAAGGGGAGATGCGCCTCGCGGTCTGGCAGCCCGTGACCGGAACCGACCGCGGCTGGGTCTTCGGCGTGTCGGCGGTTCTGACCGAGAGCCCGCTAGGCCACCTCTACAGGGGCTTCATCCTGATGGGCCTGACCTTCCTGGGCTTCGGCGTTGGGGCTGCGTTCTTCTCGTCTTCGTTCATCGGCCGCCAGTTCGATCTCATAAACCGGCAAAACGAACACCTTGCTGAGATGAACGAGATAGCAGAGGCCGCCTCCGACTCCAAGACGGCCTTCCTGGCCAACATGTCCCACGAGATGAGGACTCCCCTGAACGCCATCGTTGGGTTCTCGGAGCTGATGCTGAACGGCACCACGCTTCCCGAGGAGCGCGAAGGCAACATGAGGAAGATCCACACCGCAGGGGTGACGCTTCTCGGAATCGTGAACGATATCCTGGACATTTCCAAGATAGAGTCCGGGAAGTTCGAGATGGTCCCCGTCGAGTACGATGTGGCGAGCGTCATAAACGACACCGTGACGGTCAACATGATCCGCATAGGGGAGAAGGACATCCAGTTCAAGCTCTTCATAGACCCCCATATTCCCGCGAGGCTCAAGGGGGACGAGCTCCGGATAAAGCAGATCTGCAACAACTTCCTCTCCAACGCCTTCAAGTACACCCGCCAGGGCACGGTGGAGCTGAAGGTCTCGGCCGCGGTGAACGGCGACGAGGTCTGGCTCATGATAAGCGTCAGGGACACGGGAATCGGCATCAAGCGGGAGGACATCACCAGGCTCTTCTCCGCCTACAACCAGGTGGACACGAAGAGCAACCGGGCCATCGAAGGCACGGGCCTGGGGCTCGCC
>JAISEQ010000461.1 GCA_031264045.1 Deltaproteobacteria bacterium | reverse complement strand
CATTAAAGTCTTCAGGGCACCCCCGCCGCCACGGGAACGTCCGGATACGGTGCAGGGTGGCAAGCGGCAGCGGGAAAGGGGAAAGGGGAAAGGCGCGGGCAGGGAAGCGTCCCCGACGGAAGGGCGGGCGGGCCGTGGGAGGATCGCCGAATCCCGCCGGGGCTCCCCGCAAAGCCTGGCGGACAAATCGCCCGGGAAGGCGTGAAAAGCGCCTGCTGCAGGCCGACGGAATGCGGAGAATTCCAGTGAAGAGCAAATGATGACTGTTAGATAAATAATACTGGTTAAATATACAAGCAGAAACAGTTCAAGAATTAAATCGCTAATAAAAAGTTAAATAAGTCCGACAGCTAAAAATTGAACTGCAAAATGCAAAAGATATTGTCATTTGCCATGCTTGCTGCCTACATCTGCAATATCCGCCCTCGGAGGACGGTTCGGCCGCCCCGATGCGGAGATCCGGCGTCCGGAAGAAAACCGCGCCCGGGATTCCGTCCCGCCCGAAAGGATGTCCCCCAGCGGAAAGGCGGCGGCCAAGTCCTCCCCCGCGCCGGCGCACTGCCGGCGGGGGCCGCCGGGGGGCGAGACGCCGCTCCCGCCCCGCCCTTCATGTGCCCGAAACGTCGGGCTATTCGGTCTCGACGAGGTAGTTCCGGCCGTCGAACCTGAAGGCGACGGGAACGGACTGGGTCAGGCAGGCCATCTGCGCCGGAGGCAACCGGCGGGCGAGCTCGAAATACTCGGGCCCGAATCTCTTGACGGGCTTCAGCGCCGCGATTTCGTCCTCCGTGAGGCTTCCCTCGATCAGGCGTCCCCCCTTCAGGAAAAAGGCCCTGCCGTCTATGACGGTCGGCATGACAAGGGCCGATTCCCCCGCGAAGGAGTCCAGGCGGGACATCTCCACGAGCGCCCGGGCACTTTCCTCCGACGGCTTCGGCGCGGCCAGGGGCGCGGCAGACCCGGCTATGGCCGACCTCATGGACCTCTGCCAGTTGGCGTCGGCTCCGGCAACCTCGTCCAGCTGGCTCAGGTTCTCCCGGACCCTCCGGGAGAGCTCCCGGCCGTCGCCCAGCCCCTGGGCCTCGGCTGCCAGGAAGCTCGTGTACGGGGTCATGATGCCGTAGAGCCTGGAGAGCCCGACCAGCTCGTCCACCAGCTCGCTGTTCGGCTTCGAGCCGGCGGCCATATCGATTTCCTCGATTATCTGGGCCGCCCGCCTCTGGGCCCACAGCCTGGCAATCAGCTGGCCGTTCGCGACCGGGCCCGCTTCAAAATCTGCCGGGTACTCGAACGTCTTCCGCTCTCCGCCGACCCGGCCGGCCAATTTCAGGACGGCCTTGCCGCCCGAGGGGTAGCGGCCGACCACGGCCAGCTGGGAACCGAGGAAGAGATCCGGGAGCACGGGCGGGATGAGCCTGTTGGTCTCGAGGACCGTCTCCAGGACAGGCTTCACGAGCGCCGGGGAGGTGAGTTTGCTGAAGAAGGCGCTCACCTTGTCCTCGATGTCCTCCAGCGGGGCCACGAAGGTGCTCTGGCCGGACGAGCCTCCGGACAGGCGGTCCAGGAGGCGGGCGTTCACGCCTTCCCCCACCCCGAATGGGAAGATCCTCACACCCCTGCCGCGGTCGGCCTTCCGGGCGGCATCCGCCAGCTTGAACTCGTCGGTCTCGCCAACCGTGGGCTGCCCGTCGGTGAGGAGGATCAGGTAGGCCGGCATGTCCCCGAGTTCCTGGCCCAGCGCCGCGGAGAGTGCCCCCTCGATGTTGGTGCCGCCGCCGCTTCTGAGCGAGCGGACGTACTTCAACGCCGCGTCGCGGGCCGGCGGTCTCATTAGCTCGAGCTCCGGACGCCACGTCGAGACGTCGGTGGCGAAGTCGACCAGGCTGAAGGAGTCGTCGGGTCCCAGGCGCTCCAGCACGAACGCCAGGGCGGCCTGGGCCTGCTTGAACTTGGTCCCGGTCATTGAGCCCGAGCGGTCGAGGACGAAGACCACCGCCTTGGGCGGCGCAGGGCCTTCCGGAGCGTTCACGGCAGGCTCGGCCAGAAAGAGGAAGAAGCCGTCCTCGCCCTTTTCCGGCTTGTGGCTGAGGAGCATCCCGCCCACTGGTCCGGGGCTTTCCTGGTAGTGGAGCTGGAAGGAGGGGACGGGGGGCACCTTCTCCAGGACCAGCTCGGTCACGGCCAGATCCCCTTCCCGCGTGACGCTCACTCCGTCCTGGGGCGAGAAGACGGCCCCGATGGAGGCACCCCTGATTCTGACGGTGATTTCCTGGCGGTCCACGGTCCTGCCCTGGGTGAGCGAGTTTGCCAGGGGGAAGTCGAGATCGACCCGTCCGCCGTCCTTGGGAAGGAGGTATTCCATGGTCAGGTCCAGGGATGCGCTGGCACCTCTGGCCACCGGGAAGGCGCGGGCCCTGAAGAGGCCGTGGCCCGCGAATTCCAGGAGGGCCGGGTCGCGGAGGCGGGACACTATCTCCTCATAGATCCGCAGCGCCTCCTCCCTGGGGTAGATCTTCCCCGCCAGCTCCTTGCCGTCTGCCACCAGGGTCAGCCCGCCCACGGCTCCGTCAAGGGGCAGCGGGACCAGGCAGTCGAGCTCGAGCACGCCGTCCCCGGTGTTCCGGACGGTCTGGCTCAGGAGGACCCTGGCCCTCTGGTCGCTTATGTCCACGGAAAGCGCGACCCTCTCGACCTCGTAGGACTGGACGGGCGGCCTGGGGGGGACGGCGGGAAACGGGGTGCGAATGCCCCGCCCCTTTTCGCCGTCCTGGGCCGCCGCGGGGAGGGCTGCCAGCAGGAAGGCGAGGAGGCAGGCCGTGAGGAGCGCCAGAGCCGACCGGAGGGCCGGGGGATCCGAATGTTGGGAGTGGAGTCTGGGCATCGTGGACGTTCTCCTGAAAATGTCCGTTGGGGGTCCTTTCTCGTGCAGGCAGCGCCCCTGTCCGCGAGTCCGCCAGGGCCGTCGGCGGCCTGTTCCGCCCCGGCATCCGGAAGGAACCGAAAAGGATAAGAACCCGGACCGATTCGATTTCGGATGAAAGCCGCATCCGGAATTCCGGCGGCCGCTTCTTCAGGACGGGAATCCGGCTGAAGGGTACGGGGGCGGTCACAGCGAAAGGGAATCAGCATGTCAGCAGGGCATCAGGGAATAAGGCCAAAGCGCATCCGTTCAAGGGAAGACGTCCTGTTCCGGCCCGCCATGACAGAACTTGGGATAAAATATGCCCAAACGGCATTAAAGTCAACATCTTGGAGCCTGTTCCCCAATCTCCCGCAGTATTGCGAAGGATAAAATTGTTATTCATCAGTTGCAGTATCGGTCCGCCGGCCGACATCCCAGGCGCTGGTTCGGTTCCGGCAACGGGGAGGGAAAATGCCCCTCTGCCTGCGGCGGATACGGTCCCGACATCCCGGACGTCCGGCATCCATCGGCAAAAGACACGGATCCTGGATAGCTCGTATCTGATACGCTTCCTCGCTCTGAAAGAAATATCCAGGGCTTAATGCATATAGAAATATCCAGGGCTTGCTGCCAAGAGAAATATTCAGGATCATTTTACTAGAAATAAATTATTTAGATCAGCTCTATTTATTATAGACCATAAAATTATAATTCCATATTAAATAATGGATATCCGAAATAATATTGTTTGATGCTGTAGCCATAAAATTAAATTGCGAAACAAATAATAATAATTGATATGGACGAATAATAGTTATATTTATTGAATATTGTCTCATAAAAGTTAAATATTTTTAAATCAGGCTGGATAGGTAAATTCAATTTAATCAAAAAATATATCCGTCAGAAGATATGGCATAAGGTTAATTCCATGAGAGACGGATGGATGGAATGTATTATATAAATTTAAACAGGTTTGGAATGGAATGCCTTAATCATTAGAAACAAGACACCAAATCCTGTAAAACGACAGATTTTTGTGACTGATGCAAGCGCCATCTTCAGGAGAACGTATCATGATCACATCAGTTCGGAAAACGAAATGGATACTGACAAACTTTTCGTTGTAAATATTATGGGAAAGCGCGTTAGATACTGGTGCCTTTCGTTGCTTTACCCGCTCAAAACAAACGAAATGTTGTATTATAAAATATTGATTTCAACATGCCTCAAGCGTGTAGCCAACATTTAAACAACAGGATGAACCTGAGAACTGAAAAGCTTTAGGAAAAACTGTATCCTCTTTGAAATCGGTTTCGGACCTCCACAGGCTATTTCACTCTGGGACAGGGATCCTCATGACGTGAACGCTATCGGGCGACGGAGCCGTAGGGGCGCGGACGCGGACGCATGGGAGTTCGGCGGCCTGCCTTGACGGCAAGTCGGCGGAAGCCGACGTCCAGGACCTGAAGCGGGCCAGCCCTGACCCCTTGACTGAATTCCCCGCCTGATTTCAGTTGTCTCCCGGCCTCGCGTCACGGCTGGGAACCGACAGGACTCCGGAGCCCGTTCAGCGAAGACGGTCCGCAAGGCCCTCCGGGCAAGGAGGACTGGGAAGGCCCCGTGCGTCCCGGCCCCGAACGCCGCGTCCCGACAGGAACCCTCACGCCCTCCGGCCAAAGTCCTCTTGACATCAGGGAGGATTCGTTCTACAACTCTTTGACGGCTACAGATTCAGCTGAGGACCCGGGGCCGCCGCCCCGCCCCCCCTGAAGGCTCCTCGAGACACTGCCCAGCCGGAGCCGTGGAGGAATACCCCGCCCGTTCCAGCCTTCTGGCCTTCCGGTCACCTGCCTCAAAATCCGATCTTGGCTGCCGGTACCCGCGACGCCTATCACCACTCCGGACCCCTGACAGGACGGCGGAACGCCTCCCCTGCCGTACAGGCAGGCTTCACGCGGCCTCCGGGCCGAAGCGGGAGCTGAAAGCCCGCGCGTGACCGGGAGGGGACCGCAGCACGTCACCTAAGGACGCTCTGTCCCGCGTCCGTCCGCCGCGCCTGTCCTTTCCGCCCCAGGCCTGTGACCGGCACGGCACTTCCCCGACACGGCAGGGGCCGGAACGGAACTTCCCCGACCTGCCGGGGGCCGGACCGGAGCTGACCCGAGCTGCCAGGGGCCGGACCGGAGCCGACCCGAGCTGCCATGGGCCGGACCGGAACTGACCCGCCAGTGGCCGACAAGGCTATTCCCGGACATGCCCGGGCAGGCACGGCTCTCCCCGGACCTGCCCGGGGCGGTAACGTCCCGGTCTGGCCCATGAAGCTTCGGGAACTGGCTGGGCAGGACGTTCGGGAGCTTGACGGGAAAGGACGGCCGCGAGGCGTCGGCCGGATAATCGGCTTTAACGCCTGGAGGTGAGCTTGTCGTGGTTACACCCATGAACGGGTCCCTCGCCGGGGCGAGGATTATGGTCGTGGACGATGCCGCGATCAGCCTCAGGCTCGCCAAGGCGGCCCTGACCGGAGCGGAGGAGATCTACACGGCCCCTTCGGGGGAACGGATGCTGGAGCTGATGGACTCGGCAAGGCCGGATCTCATCATACTCGACATCTGCATGCCCGGCATGGACGGCTTCCAGGTCATAAGGGCGCTCAAGTCCGACCCGGCGACCGAGGAGGTGCCGGTCATATTCGTCACCGGGAGCTCCGACACCCAGACCCAGGCGGAAGGCTTCAGGCTGGGGGCGGTGGACTTCATCACCAAGCCCTTCGAGCCGGAGATCCTCCGCGCGAGGGTCGGCACCCACCTGACCATCCGCCGCCAGAGGAAGCGCCTGGTTGCCCAGAGCAGGGAGCTCGAGCGCCTCGGCCGGCACATGCGGGCCAGGGCGGCTGAGGAGGCGGGCGGTGCGCTCCGTCTCCAGGGCTCGCTGTTCGAGGCTGTGGTGGATCTCCTGAAATGGCGGGGCCGCATGGAGGGCGGGATCGCCAACCGCACCTCCGGATTTCTCAGGATCCTGATGCAGGGCATGTCGGACGCGGGCATATACGCGGAGGAGATATCCCCCTGGGACCTCTCGATGGTGCTCCGGTCGTCCGTCTTGCACGACGTGGGCAAGATCTCCATTACGGACACGATACTCAACAAGCCGGGACGCCTCACGGAGGAGGAGTTCGAGAAGATGAAGCTCCACACCGTCAAGGGTGCCGCGGTCCTGGCCAGGATGGGCCAGGATCTCCCCGAGGACGCGGGGCAGTTCCTGACCCACGCGCGGGTCTTCGCCGAGTCCCACCACGAGCGCTGGGACGGCTCTGGCTACCCCAAGGGCCTCGTCGGGGGGGGCATCCCGCTCCAGGGGAGGCTGATGGCGGTCTGCGACGTCTACGACGCGCTCGTCTCCAAGCGCCCCTACAAGGACCCCTTCCCCCCCGGAAAGGCCGAAAAGATAATCATGGAGGGCGCGGGCACGCACTTCGACCCGGCCCTGGTCGAGGCCTTCGCCAGGGTGCGGGAAAAGTTCCGGGAGCCCTGACACGGCGCTTCCCCGCCCCGGAGTGCGGGCCGCACCCAGGCGGGCAAGGCCCTGGTCCACCTCCCCTTCCCCGCCCGCCTCATGCCGCCCGCGGCGGGTTTCTTCACCTCCCGGAACGGGACGGGGTCCCCTCTCCGGCGCGGCGTGAACGGCTCCCTGTCGGAAAGCGCCCCCTCCGGCGGTGCCCGGACCCGCCTGGTTTCAGGACCCGGGGCCGGCGGTCACGGAACACCGCACGGGAAGCGAAACGCCGGGCCGGGCCGGGCCGCGTTGACAATATTCGGAATCTCCTTTAAAATCCGCAAAGTACGTTTTGTTGAGCGGAAACGGAAGGGACGCCCGGCTCCGGGCCGCCGCACTGGGCTTCGGCCTTCCTCACGGACGGGGACCGGTCGCCCCGCCGGGACGCCGGGGACAGGACCTGCCATTCAACGCGCCGATGCCCCCGGACAACGCCCTCCCCCGATCCCCTGTCCCCCCGCAGCCGCCCGCCATCCCCTTCCGGGGAGCCTGCGGCCTTTTTCGCGCAAAGCGCCGCCGGAGGCCTCGCCGGCCCGGGTCCTCCCGTCGGCCAGGACGGGACGGATGCCCCGGAGGAAGCTCTGCCGGACGGGACGGAAGCGCGCCCCGGAAGAGCCGCGTTCGGGCTCGGGCAGCGGGCGAGGAGGGAGTGATGACGGCCGAACTCGGAAGCGCGAGGATCATGATCGTGGACGACGCGGTGACCAACCTGAGGCTCGCCAAGTCCGCGCTCGCGGGGGCTGGCGACGTCTTCACGGTCACTTCAGCGGAGAGGATGTTCGAGCTGATGGACACCGCCCTCCCGCACCTCATCCTCCTGGACATAAACATGCCCGGCATGGACGGGATTGAGGCCCTCAAGGCGCTGAAGTCCAAGCCTGCCACCGCGGACGTGCCGGTCATATTCCTGACGGGCATGACCGACACAGGGACCGAGGTGGAGGGCCTGCGGCTTGGGGCAGTGGACTACATAGCCAAGCCCTTCGAGCCGGAGCTGCTGAGGGCGAGGGTGGGCATACACCTCACCCTCCGGAGCCAGAGGCTGCGCCTGGAGTCCCAGAGCCGGGAGCTGGAGCGCTTCAACCGGAACCTCCAGGCCATGGTGGCCGAGGAGGCGGGCAAGGTGGTGCGCCTCCAGGGGGCCGTGTTCAGCACGGTGGTGGACCTGGTGGAGAGCCGGGACGACATCACGGGCGGACACGTGACCCGCACCATGAGCTACCTGAAGCTCCTCATGGACGCCGCCAGCGCGGCGGGGGTGTACCTGGACGAGATATCCGCCTGGGACCAGGACATAAACCACCAGTCCTCCATGCTCCACGACGTGGGCAAGATATCCATAAGCGACTCCATCCTGAAGAAGCCCGGGCGCCTCACCGAGCAGGAGTTCGAGGACATGAAGCTCCACACCACCTTCGGCGCGGCCGTCCTCGACAAGATCTCCGCCACCCTCCCCGAGGAGGACGCGCAGTTCATGAGGCATGCGAGAATCTTCGCCGAGACCCACCACGAGAAGTGGGACGGGACCGGCTACCCCTACGGGCTCTCCGGCACGGACATCCCCCTGCAGGGCAGGCTCATGGCGGTCTGCGACGTCTACGACGCCCTCATCTCGAAAAGGCCCTACAAGGAGCCCTTCCCCCCCGAGAAGGCCGAGCGCATCATAATCGAGGGCTCCGGCACCCACTTCGACCCGGCCCTGATAGACGTCTTCTCGAAGATCTGCCGCGACTTCCGGAAACCCTGAGGTGCCTGAGAAGCGCGGCGGGGGCCGCCGCCCCGGAAACGGGCGCGGGGCCGGGTCCTTTCCGGAACCCGAGTTTCCGGACCCGGAACCGCGGCGGGAGACCGACGCGAGGCTCCGCCAGAACGCTGGCAACGCACGGCCCGCCAGAGGAGATGCGCGGCGGGGACGCGTCCCCGCGCGGCTCCGCATGCCTTCCGTGGCAGGCAGGCTCCTCCCCCTGCGCTGGTGCCTGCGGGTAAAAACTGCCCGCCGCGCCGGACAAAGGTTACCCGGACCGGGACGCGTCCAGGCAGGAATCTGCGGGACACTTCGGCAAGGCTCATGTCGCGGCCCGCTTCCGGCCGGGCTTTCCAGGCTCTTAACTTTCGAAATACGTATCCGGTTGACGCGTTGGCTCCTGACTTGCTAGGATTACCAGCCTAGCCCCGGACAGCGGGGAATCTCCGAGAGAACTCCGGGCCGAGCCCGGCCAGTCAGGACAGGGAGTAAAGACATGCGGAAGAACTCAGGAAACATGATAGCCGGGACGGCGGCAGCCGCCTTCGCGGCGGCGGCCGTCCTCATTGCCGCCGGAGCGTCCCCGGCCGAGGCCGACCGGGCGCCCGCCTGGTCCGGCCCTTCCGGGGAC
>JAISEQ010000426.1 GCA_031264045.1 Deltaproteobacteria bacterium | reverse complement strand
GGAGAGCTCACCGGGACCATCAGTTCCACCACCTCCCTGTACAGGGCCAGCCCGACCCTGGCGCAGGCGGGGGTGCATCCCCCCAGGACCTTGGGAATGGTCTGGGTCTGGAAGTGCGGGTTGGCGGGATCCTCGCGCTCGGGGCTGTACACCAGGAAGAATGTCCGCCCTATCACGAAGCCCTTCTCCTCCAGTGGGGGCTTCAGTATCTCAGTAGTGGTGCCCGGGTAGGTGGTGCTCTCGAGGCTCAGAAGCTGCCCCTCCTTCAGGTGCGGCAGAAGCGAGTCCATCGTGCCCGTCACGTAGCTCAGATCCGGATCCTGGTGGCGCGACAGGGGGGTCGGAACGCAGATGATGATGGCGTCGGCCTCGGATGCCAGCTTGAAGTCCGTAGTGGCCGAGAACCTGGCCGCCGCGTCCCTGAGCCGCGTGTCCGAGATGTGCCCTATGTAGCTCTCCCTGCGGCTGATCTTCTTGACCTTCTCGCCGTCCACGTCCAGCCCCACCACCTGGTAGCCCGCCTCGGCGAACGAGAGCGCGAGCGGCAGCCCCACGTATCCCAGGCCCGCCACTGCTATGATTGCCTGCCTGTCATTGTCCCTCAGCTTGTCCAGGAATATC
The DNA here is from genome assembly GCA_031264045.1 of Deltaproteobacteria bacterium. Lineage (GTDB taxonomy): Bacteria > Desulfobacterota > Desulfarculia > Adiutricales > Adiutricaceae > JAIRZX01. The sequence goes on along the minus strand of JAISEQ010000426.1, from coordinate 5,977 downwards.
TTCTCGTAGTCGGGCATGGGGATGGGGGTCCTTTCGGGCGCGGCAGGCGCCCAGCGGAAAGCGAAAGGAGAAAAGACATGCGGAGAAATGTGAAAGGCATACGGATTAAGGCGAATCGCCTGCAAAGCAAGGACAAATGAATGCGGAGCAGCAAGAAACACGTACGAAGCAAGGCGAATGACTGAAATATGGAGACGGACAGCAACAATAAAAGACATAAATCAGAAAATGAAAGGCGGAAATTCATGCGCGGCAAGGCTGAATCCGGAAAGCTGAATCAGGAAAGCTAAAAACGGACGGCGAAACGAACGGCATGAAAGCAGGAAAAAAAACAAGACGGAAAAATATGCGGCATGAGGCGGGAAAAGGGGCGCCGGGCAAAAACGAGCGCGAAAGCCGGGCAGCGGGAGCGCCCCCCCTGCCGGGGGGGGAGGAACGGCGGCGCCGCGGAGGGGCCGCGTACCGGCGCCCCTCCCGCGCCGTCTTTTCAGGCCAGGGACTCGCGGAGCGTCCTCACCACCCGCTCCTGGGTCGCCTCGTCCAGATACGGATGCATGGGGAGCGCCAGCACCTCGCCGCAGAGCCTCTCAGAAACGGGGCAGTCGCCCGCGCGCCCTCCCAGGGGCAGGTAGGCGGGCTGCAGGTGGAGCGGCCGGGGGTAGTAGACCATGGTGGGCACGCCCTTGTCCCTCATCCGGGCGATCACGGCGTCGCGGTCGGCGCCCGCGGGAAGCTTGACGACATACTGGGCCCATGAGGAGAGGCAGCCCAGCGGGACCTTCGGGGTCTCGCACAGGTCCCCGATGAGCTCCGAATAGCGCGAGGCGGCCCTGTCCCTGGCCGCGAGCTCCCCGGGGAACGCCTTGAGCTTGGAGAGGAGCACAGCAGCCTGGAGGGTGTCCAGACGGGAATTCACGCCTATGCGGACGTGCTCGTAGCGGTCCGCCCCGGCGCCGTGGCCGCGCAGGCTTCTCAGGACCGCCGCCAGCTCGGCATCGGAGGTGAAGACCGCCCCGCCGTCCCCGTAGCAGCCGAGGGGCTTCGCGGGAAAGAAGCTCGTGGCCGCGGCGAGCCCGAAGTTCCCGGCGCGGGCGCCGTCCCTCGATCCGCCGAAGCCCTGCGCCGCGTCCTCCAGGACGGCCATCCCGCGGCGGTCGCAGACGGCCTTGACCGCCGGGTAGTCCGCCGGAAGCCCGAACAGGTCCACGGTCACGGCCAGCCGCGGCTTCAGCTTCCCCCCGGCCTCGACCGCCGCGATTTTCCTGTCCAGATCGGCGGCGTCGATGTTGAACGTCGCCGGATCCACGTCCACGAAGACGGGAGAGGCCCCCCTCAGGGACGCCACCTCGGCGGTCGCTATGAAGGTGAAGGCCGGAACGAACACCGCGTCCCCCGGCCCCACGCCCCAGGCCATGAGCGGAAGGACCAGGGCGTCCGTCCCGTTCGCGCAGGAGACGCACTCGGAAACCCCGACGAAACGCGCCAGCTCCTCCTCCAGCTCCCTCACCTCCGGGCCCTGTATGAAGGCCGCGGAGCCGAGGACCTTCTTCAGGCGCGGCTCCAGATCCTCCCGTATCGCCTCGCGCTGCGACTTCAGATCGATAAACGGTAGCGTGTCCATGGGCTCTCCTTGAAAGGGGCTGGCAGGCGAAAAGGGCTGGCAGGGAAGGATGCGGGGGGACGGATCTCCGGAAAGGCCGGGGAACCCGGCGGAGGCGGGCGCAGGCCCGGGCACGGCAGGCGGCCGGCACGGGGGCCGGCGGGGCAGCACACGGTAGCGGCATGCAAGAAAAAGGCCGCTGGCCCCGGGCAAAACGCTCCGGGCAGGGCGACCGCGAAGGATCCCGGAAGCGGACCTCCCGGAGAGAAAATTCCCGGCGGCGCGCGCGGAAGGGGAACTGCCGGGAAAGGCCGGGCGGAGCGGGAAATTTACCGGCAGGCATCGGGCGGCGGGTCCCGGGAGCACTGAAAACGCATGGCAGGAAAGCCGGGGGACCGAAAAGTGGCGGGTGCCGAATTCCGAAGGAGCCGCAAAGGCCGGGGCCGGGCGGCGGCAGGACCGGAATGCCGAAATCCGGAAACTTCAGGCACCGGAAAATAAATTCCCGGCCCGGAAACATCGGGGCCGAATGCCGCCCGGACCTGCGGGGGGAAAGCGGGGGACTCGCGGACGCGCCGCGCGGGGACTGCCCGGAAGACGCCGCCAGGAAAGCTCAAGTTCCCGCGGAAAGCCTTCCGGCGGGGATGCCGAAGGTCCGGGACGGGCCGCGCCCGGTCCCGGTCAGGCCGCATCGGGTCCGGGACGCATACGGTCCCGGTCAGGCCGCATCCGGTCCGGGGCCGGTCACTCCGCGGGCCTGAGCCCGCCCCCGCTCTCGGCGTACTTGAGCCCGCAGGAGGGGCAGGCCAGATCACCGCCCAGCTTCACCCCGCAGCGGCAGACCCAGCCGGCGCGCCTGGCGGGGTTTCCCATGACGAGCGCGTAGTCGGGCACGTCCCGCGTCACCACGCTCCCGGCCGCCACGAAGCAGTACTCCCCCAGGGTGTGGCCGCAGACTACCGTGGCGTTGGCGCCTATGGTTGCCCCGCGCCTGACCAGGGTCTTCCTCGACTCGCCCATGCGCCTGAGGAAGGCTCTCGGGTTGTTCACGTTCGTGAAGACCATGCTGGGGCCGCAGAAGACCTCGTCCTCCAGCTCCACGCCCTCGTAGACGGAGACGTTGTTCTGGATCTTGCAGCGCGAGCCCACCTTAGCCCGGGGGCCTATCACCACGTTCTGGCCCACGTTGCAGTGGTCGCCCAGGACGGAACCCTCCATCACGTGGGAGAAATGCCAGATCTTGGTCCCGGGGCCCACGAGCGCGTCCGAATCCACGAGCGCGGTGGAATGCACGAAGCTCCCGTCCCTGGGGTCCACGGGCTCGGGGATCTGGGGGCTCCCCTCCCGGAAGGCGCGATCCATGGCGGTCAGAACCGACAGGACGGTGAGTGCCTCCGAGGCGTTGGAGTCCTCCGGCTCCACGCGGGAGCTGATGGCGTTCAGGAAGGCCTGGCACTGCTCCTTCAGCGGCTCTATCTGGGTGAGCGGGACCTTCACGGGCGCGGCCCGCTCGCTGTCGGGCTGGAGCCCCCGCCAGGTGATGCGGTGGGGGTAGATGACCAGCTTGTCCTCCCACGGGGCCAGATCGTCGAAGACCGCCATCTTGTCCAGGCCCACCACCGCCAGGCGGCACTCCTTGAAGGGGTTGAGCCAGCTCACCGATATGTGGGCCGTCACCCCCGCCGGAAAGAGCAGGTCCGCCTCGGCCAGGTCCTCAATGCCCTCCGTGAGGTACGCCCCCCCGGAGCACTTGACGGTCAGGGGCGCCGTCCCCAGGAGGTTCATGATGAGGCTTATGTCGTGGGGGGCGAGCGACCACAGCGCGTTCTCCTCGGCCCGGAGCCTCCCCAGGTTGAGCCTCCTGGACCAGATGTGGCACACCCTCCCGAACTCCCCCCGGCGGATGAGCCCCTTCAGGTGGGTGATGGCCGGATGGCGGTTCAGGAGATGGTCCACCATGAGAATGAGACCCCGGCTCCTGGCCAGGCCCACCATGGCCCGCCCGTCCTCCATGGAGAGCGCCATGGGCTTCTCCACCATGACGTCCCTTCCGGAATTCAGGACCCTGATGGCCCCCTGAGCGTGGTCTGGGGCGGGGGTGGCCATGGCCACGGCCCTCACGTCGGCGTCCTGGAGGATCTCGTCCAGGGTGGAGACCCCGATGACCCCGGGGTACTCGGACAGGATCTTCCCCAACGTGTCCGGGTTGGAGTCGGCGACCGTCTTGAGGCAGCCTAGGCTGTAGAAGTTGCGCACCAGGTTCTTGCCCCAGTATCCGGCGCCGAGGACGGCCACCTTGGGGAGGTCCCTTCTGAGAATCATAATTTTAAATGCCCGGGTTGGAGTTCATGGTGAAGGGGGCGGAACGGGCCGCCCGGCGATGTTAGCGGACCCCCGGAACAAGCCGTCGCGGGGGCAGGGGGAGGGCCGAGGAGGGCAGGCCCGGAGAGGGGGGGAAGAGGGCGACGCGGCCCCGGAGGCCCGGAAACGGCACGTGCCCGGTCAGGGGCGGACCGCACGTCCGGCCCCCGGCCAGCGGCCCCGGACGGCGGCCGGAAGCCGGACTGCCGGAAGGTCAGCCGGACATCAGGGCTATCCGGGCGGCATCCTCGGAGGGGAATATGCCGCTGAATCCCTGGGGCTCCATGATGTCGAAGATCCGGCACAGATCGGGCTGCTGCTCCCGTGAGGCCAGGACGGCCAGCCTCACGCCCCAGCAGGATCTGAGCTCTCGGAAAATCCTCGCTTCCGGAACGGTGAAGGAGGTGAGCTCCCTCATGTCCAGGATGAGGCCCTTCGCGCCGTTCTTAAGAATCTCCTGGGACCCCGCTAGGTAGCCGGCGCCCTCCTCGCCCATCCGGCCGTTGGTGAGGGAGAGCGTCTGTATGGCATCGGCCGGGCCGAAGGGGGGAAGGGAGGAGCCGTTCCCTCCGGCGGAGGGGGGGGAGGCGGGACCCCGGCCCTCACGGATTTCCGGGTCCGGCAGCGGATCGGGCGCCTTATCGGGCCCGGCGTCCGGGGAGGGGGCCGGGGCCCCGGCCGGCCGGCCTGGTTCCCGGTCCGGCGGGGAAGCGGTCCCGTCCCCCCCGGCCTCCAGCGACCTGCAGACGTCCGCCAGGGCCTCCATGAGGGACGGCATCCAGTCCACCTCGTCGTCCTCGTCCTTCTCCAGCCGCCCCATGATGGCCTCGGAGGTGTCCAGGACCTGGAACAGGCTGTCCACGACGGGCCGGGGGCAGTCCCTGGACAGCTCGCGGACGGTCTGGAGGAGCGATTCGGCGGCGTGCAGGAGATCGTCGAGGTGGCGCAGGGTCACGAACCCGCTGTTGCCCTTGATGGTATGGAGGGTGCCCATCAGGGCGTTCAGCCTCTGGAGCGACGAGGGATCCTGCTCCAGCTCCAGAAGCTGGTTCTGGGCGGTCGCCAGGTGATCCCTGGAGTCCCACACGAATTCCTTCACGAGATCGCTCATTGACACTCCTTGCCCGCCGGTAGCGGGCAGGGCCTGCGGCCGCGCCTACGTCCGCCCGTCCTCCCGGGGCCGGACGGCCTACATTTTAACACAGCCATTTAGAATATGCCAAAAGGGCCGGAGCCCGTTCCGCGACTGGTCCCAGATGCAGGGCTCCCTGTCCCCGCAGAGCGCCCTGGCGGCCGGGAGCGTCGGGGAGGCGGGGAAAGCTCACGGCATCGGGGTGGAGTGACCCCCCGGACCGGGGGGGAGTCGTCCGGCATGGAAGGGCTGCCGGAGACCTCCCGCTGACCAGTGCAGGGACGGCAAGCCTTCGGGGGCATGATCGGGTACGGCGTGCCGGAGGCCTGAGGGCCGGCCGGGGAGCTCAGGGCGGCCGCCCTGCTAAGCTGGGGTCCCGGTGCCAAAATGAAGCGCGGGGATAGGGACTCAAAACGAGGTGCGCGGAAGGCGGGCGGCGCTTTCCCTGCCCCGCCGAGCATCGGTTTGCCTAACCCCCTGAAAAGGGCGGCTTGCCGAACATCGGGGCTCAAGGCCGCGCGGCGCCCCGCGAAGGCCAGGGCTTCCCTCCAGTAAGATCATGATTGGCTTTCGGCCCCCGGATCATGAAACCTGCGGGAAGTTCGAGCATCGACGGGCCCGGAGCTCCCTGCGCCGCGGGCCCTCGCCCGGCGCCCCTCCCGGAGGGCTTCCGCGGCACCTGCCGAATAGTTCCATGGAATATAGTCTTTTATTTCACAGTCTCAAAAGACGCCACTTCATGGTTTCGACCGTAACTGGGTCTGATGCTGAAACCCTATGCTCACGATCAATGGCGCACTACACGCCTCTATCCGGTCAGCCGAAGCTTTCCGGACTACTTTGTCATGGAGCCAGTCCGGGTCCTTTCCCAGTCCCTCCAGGCC
>JAISEQ010000351.1 GCA_031264045.1 Deltaproteobacteria bacterium | reverse complement strand
CACGCGGCCGTCCCCGGCCTTCCTCCGCCGGGCCCCCCGGCCCTCATGCCCTCCGGGGCTTTCCCGGTCCTCCCGCCGGAGCCCCTCCGGCGGCGGGAGCCTCCCCTTCCCCGAGGCCCCGAACTTCCGGAGCCCCCGTCCTGCCCGGAGGCCCGCCGCCGCCCTCCGGGGCGCCCGCCCCGCCCGCCCCGGGCCGCCCCCCGCGGGGGCGCCCGGACCTGCCCGTCCCCCGCGGGGGCGCCCGAAAGCCGCGGAAGGGCTGGAAAAGCCGCCGGAAGGGCTTGAAAGCCGCGGAAGGGCTTGAAAGCCGCGAAAGGGCTTGAAAGCCCGGCTGGGGGCTGTTAACTTCAGGGGGCCGGGCCTCGCCGAGGCCCCTCCCCGCCCGCCGCCCCGACGGGAGGGCCCGGGACAGGCCGGTCCGTCCCGGCATGACGCCAAGGTGCCCCGATGATCGAAGTCGTAGTCGTCTGCCACGAGGATCTGGCCCTGAGGTTCCTGGAGGTGGCCGAGTTCCTCTTCCGCCGCAAGGAGAGGTGCTGGCCGGTCGGCATCAGGGAGGGGGAGTCCCCGGACACCCACAAGGCCCTGGTTGAGAAGGCCCTGTCCGAGGCGGGGGGGGGCGGGAACCCCGTGCTCATCCTGACCGACCTGTTCGGCGGCACCGCCTGCAACGTCTCCCTCCCCTACCTCCAGAAGGAGAAGGTGGAGGTCCTCTCAGGCATAAACCTCGCCATGCTCCTCCGCGCCTTCCAGCGCCGCGTCCGGGTCCCCGAGCCCACCCTCTCGGAGCTGGCCTACGACTGCGCGAAGTACGCCTCCGAGGGCATCAGGATCTGCTCGACCGACATCCGCGTCCGGAACCTGAACCTCGAGGAGGCCGGCCGCAAGGCCGCCAAGAAGAATGTCACGGGAGCCTGACATAGGCCTGCCCGGGCACGTCATGCCCGGGCATGCGATCCCGGACGCCTCCGCAGGCGCTCCGGGCCGCGCCGCCGCGCCCTTCCCGGGCGGGCCGGGCAGTCCCGCGCGGCAGCTCCCACCCGGCCCCCGGGCCCGCCGGGGGATCCCCCGGACCCGCCGCGCCGCCGTCCGGAAACCCGGGCGCCCCGGCCCGCCCCCCGCGCCCTCGGCGCGAAAGTCCCGGTTCCCCGCGTGCCCGCCCGAGGCGGGCTTCCAGCGAAAGCCCGGAGGCCGCTAGAGATGCCGGTCGTCCTCGCGCGCATAGACCAGCGCTTCATACACGGCCAGATCCTGGCCTCGGGGGCGCTCGCCAGGAGGAGGGTGACCGGGGTCATCGTGGCGGACAGGACGCTGTGCGGGGACGAGATCAGAAAACGCATATTCGACGGGGCCCTCGCCGCCGCCGACCCTCCCGTGAGGGGCGGGGCCGTGTACGTGGACCCCGCAGGCATCCGCGATCTGCTGGACGCCGACGGCTCCGTGGCGGAGCGGTACCTGGCCATCTTCGGGGACATGGCGGGGGTGCTGGCGGCGCTCGACGCCGGGGCCGCGATCGAGAGCCTGAACCTGGGGAACTTCTGCTCGTCGGCGGACGATCCCTCGGAGCTCTACCAGGGCTTCACGGCGGGCCGGGCGGAGATAGCCGAGCTGGACGAGATAGCCTCCCGCGTGGGCCGGATCTATTTCGGGCCCCTGGACGATCCGCACCTGTGCTACCGTCCGGGAGCGCCGGTCCCGGGCGCCCCGGCCCGCCGCCGGGGCGCGTAGATGCTCGCGAGCCTCGCGATACCCCTTCTGGCCGCGGCGGCGCTGAGCCTCGACCGGAGGGCCTTCATGCAGACCATGCTGGGAAGGCCGCTGGTGACCGGCGCCGTGGTGGGGGCCTGCCTCTCCGAGCCCGCCGCCGGGCTGGCGCTCGGCCTCTGGACGGAGCTCCTGTGGCTCTGGAGGCTCACGTCCGGAGGCTACTACACCCCCAACACCCCCCTGGCCCTTTCGGCGGTGCTCATAGCCCTCTTCGGCGCCGGGGCGCCGGGGCCCGCCGACTGGCAGGCCAGGGCCGTCATGGGCTTCGCCATGGTGCCGTGCCTCGCGCACGCGCTCATAAGGGTGGACGTCCTCCTGCGGAGGACGGCGGGCGAGCGCTCCCGCAGGCTCCGGGAGACCTTCATCGGCCTGGAGGCGGAGGAGGGCGGCCTGGACAGGGCCCGCGCCCTGGCCCCCCGGGCCTTCCGGAGGGCGGCGCTCGCCGGCGTCCCGGAGACCTTCCTCGCCTCGGTCGCGGCCCTCGCGGTCATGATCCCCCTGGTGAGGCTCGCGGCCACCGCCGCCGTGGCCGGCGCCCCGGACGCGTTCTGGGCCCCCGTGGCGGCCTTCGCCCCCTACGCCCCTGCGGCCGGGCTCCTGGGCATAGCCTCCTCCCTGTCCAGGCACTACATGGCTCCCTACCTGCTGGGGGCTCTGGCGGCCATCCTGGGCCTGGTCCTGTACCGCGCGCTGGGAGGGGGGGCGCTCCCGTGAGTGCCCGGATGGACTGGCCCTCAGCCCCCGGGGACGCCCGCGGACGGTTCCGCCCGGGATCCCGCCGGCGCGTTCCCGCCCGGACGCCCCCCTCCCCCGCGCCTGACCGCCCCGCGCCTTCCGGCGCCCCTCCGGGACGGCGGCCCGCCCGCCCCGCCGCAGGAACCTCTCCGTGCCGCGGGAAGCAGGACGGCCCCGGAGACAGCCGGATCGCCGGCACGGCCCGGGAAACGGATCCCGGGACGGCCCCGGAACGAATTTTCGCGCAGACACTATCATTTTCCTTGCGGGCTCTGATATCATGCCAGACTGTCGGCTGAGGATGCTGAACCCGGAGGACCTCCCGGCGATCCTCTCCATAGAGAGGGCGTCGTTTCCGGGCTGCCCCTGGACGCTCGAGGGCTTCCTGGCCGAGATGGAGAGGCAGTTCTCCGCGGTGCTCGGCCTTTTCCCGCCGGTCAGGTCCATGACGCCCGCGCCCCCCTCCGGAGGCGGCGGGGGCTTCCCCCCGAGCCCGCTCGCGGCCTTCGCGGTCTTCTGGCTCCTGGAGGGCGAGACGCATCTCATGAGGCTCGCGGTGGCCCCGGAACGCAGGAGGGAGGGGCTGGGGAGGACCCTTCTGGACGCCGTGCTGTCCGCGTCGGCGGCCAAGGGAATGGAGAGGGCGGTGCTGGAGGTCCGGGAGAACAACCCCGCGGCCCTGTCCCTCTACCGCTCCAGAGGCTTCCGGGTGACGGGGCGCAGGAGGGGCTACTACGAGGACGGGCGGACGGACGCCCTGACAATGACCCTGGATCTGGTCCCGCGGGGCCTGGGAGGGGGGCCGGGGCCCGGCTGAGAGGGAACGGGACTTACAGGAAATGGCAGAGACCATACTGGTTGTCGACGACGAGAGGGACATCCGGCTCACCCTGGGGGGGCTCCTGGCCGACGAGGGCTTCCTGGTGGCGCAGGCGTCCTCCGCCCACGAGGCCCTGGAGAGGCTGGAGGAGTCCCTGCCGTCGCTGGTGGTGCTGGATCTCTGGATGGGCGGCTCCGAGGAGGGCTTCACCGTCCTGAACCACATATCCGAGGAACGTCCGCAGCTGCCCGTGGTGGTCATATCCGGCCACGGGAACGTGGAGACGGCCGTCAAGGCCGTGAAGAACGGGGCCTTCGACTTCATCGAGAAGCCCCTTTCCGCCGACAAGCTCCTCCTGACCGTACAGAGGGCCCTGGACTTCAGGAGGCTCTCCGAGGAGAACCGGGTCCTCCGGGGCAAGAGCTTCAGGGAGGGGAAGCTCTTCGTGGGGGCCTCGGCGTCCATGCTGGCGCTCATCAAGACCATAGAGATGGTGGCCCCGACCCCGGCGTCGATCCTCATAACCGGCGAGAACGGCGTGGGCAAGGAGATCGTGGCCCAGACGGTCCACTCCCTCTCCGACAGGGCGTCGAGGCCCATGGTGGAGATAAACTGCGCGGCCATCCCCGAGGAGCTGGTGGAAAGCGAGCTCTTCGGCCACGAGAAGGGGGCCTTCACGGGGGCGGACAGGAAACGCCACGGCAAGTTCGACACTGCCAACCACTCGACCCTTTTCCTGGACGAGATAGGGGACATGTCCCTCAAGACCCAGGCCAAGATCCTCCGGATCCTCCAGGAGCAGAAGTTCGAGAGGGTGGGCGGGGCCAAGACCATAAGCGTGGACGTGAGGATCATAGCCGCGAGCAACAAGGACCTCCAGGTGGAGATAGAGCGCGGGACCTTCAGGAACGACCTCTACTACCGCCTGAACGTCGTGCGCCTGGTGGTCCCCCCCCTCCGCGATCGCCTGGAGGACATCCCGGGCCTCTCCCGGCTCTTCCTGGCCTCCTACGTGGAGGCCAACCGCCTGGAGCCCAAGACCCTGGACCCGGCCTTCATGGACGAGCTCCGGAAACGGGACTGGCCGGGCAACATCCGGGAGCTCAAGAACACCATAGAGCGGCTGGCCATAACCACGCCCGGCGCGGTCATATCGACCTACCCGGAGTACTCCCCCGGCGGGGCGGGAAGGCCCGCTTCCGGGTCCGGGAACGGCGGCGGGGGCGACGGGTGGATGCTCCTCCCCTACCGCGAGGCCAAGGCCGAGTTCGAGAGGCGCTATTTCCGGCTCCAGCTGGACGCCCACGACGGCAACGTGACCAAGACCGCCGAGGACATTAACCTCGACCGCTCGACCATCCACAAGAAGCTGAACGAGCTGGAGATAAAGACCGACGTTCCCAGGACCGACGGCCCCAGGACGGACGGCCCGAAGAACGGGATTTAGCCGCCGCGCCCCCCCGCGGGGGCGCGGGCGGCGGGAGGCCCGCGCCCGTGGCGGCCGGGCCGGAACGGCGGGGGAGAGCCGGCTTGAAGAACCCCTTCAACAGGATAATGGAGCTGTACGACCGCCTGGACCGGAGCGGGGTCACCAACTGGCCCCTGCTCGCGGCGGCGCTCTCGTTCTACACGGCGCTGGCGGCGGTGCCGATACTCGCCATCTGCTTCGCCGTGGCCAGATCCCTGGGGCTGGAGGAGGCCCTGAACAACGCCCTCCGGGACAACTTCGCGGGCCAGGAGCAGGTCCTCTCCATCCTCACGTCCTTCGCCGAGAACCTCATCCGGAACTTCTCCGGCAGCATCCTGGTCTTCACGGCCCTGGGGTTCATATTCTGGTCGGTCTACGGCATCCTGTGGCAGCTGGAGGTGAACTTCTCCAAAATCTTCGGCTACCTCTCCGACCGCCAGGCCATCCACCGGGCCACCGACTACCTGACCATCATGCTGGTCATCCCCATCTTCCTGGTGGCCGCCGGGAGCTCCAACATCTTCATGACCTTCCTGGAGGGGGCCCTCCCGGCCAAGTTCCAGACGATAGCGGCCGTGCAGCCCCTGTCCTCCGCCGCCATGAAGGTGCTCCCGTTCCTCATATGGTGGATCGTCCTGACCTGGACCTACGCCTACTTCAGCCGGGGCATAGTCCGGTGGAAGGAGAGGCTGCTGGGCGGCTTCATGGCCGGGCTCATCTTCCAGCTCTTCCAGACCTTCTACATCAAGGTCATAATCAAGGTCACGAGCTACAACGCCATCTACGGGACCTTCGCGGCCGTGCCGCTGTTCCTCATATGGCTCTACGTGAGCTGGATCATAGTGATAGCCGGGGGCGAGGCCACCAGGAGGTTCACGGACTTCTTCCTGACCCGCCTCCCCTTCAGCAGGATTCTGGAGCCCCTCTCCTTCGCCGACATGAAGTCACTCGCCCACCGCACCATGGGACTCGCCCTGGCCCGCTTCAGGGAGGGGCCGGGCTCCAAGCCCCTCGGCCTGAACGAGATGGCGAGGCTCCTGGGCGCCCCGATCCCCTACACCGGCAGGGCCGTGAACTGCCTCATGAAGTGCGGGCTCCTGACCCGCGTTGCCAGCCCGGACAGCGAAAACGGCCCTGAGTTCCTGCCCTCGGCGGCCCCGGACTCCATCACCCCCGAGCTCATCGACCGGAAGCTCGGGGAGCTGGACAGGTTCTAGGGGGGAGGGTCCGGGGGACGCTCCGCCCCGGCAGGTCGGCCTGCCCCCCGCCGCGGCCGCCGGGCAAACCGGACAGCCGGATCCCCTCCGGGCGTCCGCCCCGCCCGGAGAGGATCGCCGTCCCGCCGAACACCAGCCGCCGGAGCCGCCGCCCGGGACACCGGCCCGGGCCATTCTGCGGCGTGTTCAGGACGCGCCGCCTCCTGCGGCTCCGTGAATCCTCAGCGTCGCGCCCCCATAAACCTCCTGCCGGGAACATTCCTCCGACCTCGTGGAGTAGGAGTAGGAGTAGGAGGAGGAGGAGGAGTAGTAGTAGTAGTAGTAGTAGTAGTAGTAGGAGGAGTAGTAGTAGTAGTAGTAGTAGTGGTAGGAGGAGTAGTAGTAGGAGGAGTAGTAGTAGGAGGAGTAGTAGTTGTAGTAGTAGTAGTAAACAAATCAATAATCCGTGGATGAATTCTTTAGTGTCCAAATGCTGACAGTCCACCTGCTTTAACCATATAAGTATTGATTTATGCAATGAGTTTTCATGTAAATAGCGACAGAACAAAGCAAAACGATAAT
>JAISEQ010000337.1 GCA_031264045.1 Deltaproteobacteria bacterium | reverse complement strand
GTCGGGGTTTTTCAACGGTAGTCCCTCATGATGGATCGCACGCGCTTCTGGGCCTCGACGCCCCTTATCGAGGTGGAGTCGATGACCACGCAGCGCCCGTAGGCCTCTGCGGCCTCGTCGTTCAGGTTGAGCTTCTCGTAGCACTCGCCCAGGAGGAAGAAGGCGTCGGCGAACTCCGGGCTCTGCCGGACGGCCGCGGTGAGATAGTCCACCGCTTCCCTGTAGCCGCCCTTCTGGTACTCCAGGAAGGCCAGGCGGTAGTAGGCGGGCCCGGCGGCGGGGGAATTGGGGGCGGAGGCGATTATCCGCTGGTAGAACTCCGCAGCCTTGTCCGGGTGTTCCTGGGCCTCCTCCAGGCGCCCCATGTTGAACCGGGACATGTTGGCGTTGGAGTAGGTGAGATCGTCCAGGCACTTCTGGAACTCGGTCCTCGCCTTGTCGTACTCCTTCTGCTCCATGTAGGCGAGCCCCAGGTTGTTGTGGACGTCGGTCTTCGAGGGATCGATCGCAAGGGACTCGTTGTAGAAGGTTATGGCGCGGTCCATGTCGGCCAGCTGGTAGTAGGTCCGCCCCAGGTGGTGCTTCACGTCGGCGTTGTTGGGTGACAGGCGGTCCGCCTCCTGGAGGGACTGGAGGGCCTTGGCGTAGTCGCCGGTGCGGATGGCCACCAGCCCCACGTTGATGACCGCCTGGATGTGGGCCTCGGAGGCCTCCTGCGCGCTGCGTTGCGTGCCCCGGCGTCCCATGCCGCAGCCGGCGGCCCCCAGGAGGCACACGGCGAGCAGAAGCGCCAGACAGGACTTGAGAGGCATGTGGTTTCTCCTTGGCCGGCCGCAGGGGCCGGGCGGCTCGCGGGGCGCGCGGGGCGCCCCGGCGTCTCCGGACGTCGGCCGGGATCCCGGAACGCCGGGCCGTCTCAGACTATCTTGTTGAGCGGGTACTCTATTATGCCCTCCGCCCCGCGGGAGAGGAGCTCGGGGATGAGATCCCGCACGACGCTCTTGGAGACCACGGTCTCGACCGAAAGCCAGTCGGTGCGGAAGAGGTGCGCGACGGTGGGGGCCCTGAGGCTGGGGAGGAGGGCCACTACCGAGTCGGCGTCGGACTCCTTCACGTTCATCTTCAGCCCCACCATGCCGTCGGCGGCCAGGGCGCCCGAGAGGAGGAGCGATATCTGGCCCAGCTTCGACTTCTTGAAGGGGTCGGACAGGGCAGCCCTGTTGGCCATGAGCTCGGTCGCGGTGACCAGCACCTCGTCTATGATCCGGAGGCCGTGGGCCTTTATGGTGCTCCCGGTCTCCGTCACCTCGACTATGGCGTCGGCCAGCCCGGAGACCACCTTCGCCTCGGTGGCCCCCCAGGAGAACTCGACGTTCACGTCCACGCCCTTCGCGGCGAACCAGCGCCTGGTGACCCCGGGGAGCTCGGTCGCGACCGTCTTCCCCGCGAGCTGGGCCACGTCCGTGACCGGGCCGTCGCCCGGCACCGCGAGCACCCAGCGGCAGGGCTTGGCGGAGGACTTGGAGTAGACGAGCTCGCGGACAACCTCCACGTCGGACTCGTTTTCCAGCCTCCAGTCCCGACCGGTTATGCCCGCGTCGATGACGCCCTGGGCCACGTAGCGGCTTATCTCCTGGGCCCGGGAGATGGTGAGCGACAGTTCCGGGTCGTTGACGTTGGGGAAGTAGCTCCTGGACCCCACGGTTATGCTCCACCCGGAACGGGCGAAGAGCTCGAGCGTGTACTGCTCCAGGGACCCCTTGGGGATGCCGAGCTTCAGGACCCCCCCGGGCCTCCCGTCAGGAGAGGGTCTCATAGAGGTCCCCCCCCGCGTTCCGGTAGTGGAAGCAGGAACGCTTCCCCGTGTGGCAGGCCGCGCCCCCGATCTGATCGATCTTCAAGAGCACCGCGTCCAGATCGCAGTCCAGACGGATCTCGCGCACCTTCTGGATGTTCCCCGATGTCGCTCCCTTGTGCCAGATCTCGGAGCGGGACCTGCTCCAGTAGTGGACCTCGCCGGTCGACAGGGTGAGATCGTAGGACTCCTCGTTCATGTAGGCGACCATCAGGACATCGCCTGTGCCGGCGTCCTGGGCTATGGCGGGGACAAGGCCCCCGCCCTTCCTGAAGTCCGGTCGCATCTCGCGCGGCGCGTCTCCGTCGGGCATCTTCTTGGAAACCTCCTCGTCCGAAAGGTGTTCGGAAGGGCTTTGCCCCGGCCCGCATCCGGGCATCCGGGCGTCCGGGCGGGTTCGGGCCCCGGCGCGAGGCCGGGTAAAGGGGCGGGTTCTGGCCCCGGCGCGAGGCCGGGGTCCCGGGCGGGTGCGGGCCCCGGCGCGAGGCCGGGGTAACGGGCGGACGCGGGCAGTCGCCTGAAGCGGGGGATCCGTGCGGGCGGAAGCAGGGGCGGCGGTTTTCCGGCGGGACCGGCCCCGGGGCAAGCTGGCCTCCCGGACAGGATACGGTCCGGCGATTAAGGGTCCGGGGACGCACCGTGAAGGCTTTTCGACCGCTTGAGCGGAAAGCCGATCGTTTAATTATAGCGCCGCAAATCCCGGTAGGCAAGCCATTTGGCCGTATGCGCCCCCCCTATGGGCAGCCGACGGCGCCTCCACCCGGGAGCCGACGGGAACGCCGTGGTCTCCGAACATGCAAGCCAGCAGCGCCCGGCCGTCGTCGACCGACATGAAACTCGGGCTCCGACCGCAGCGTGTCGGCAGGCGCAATGCCTCGCGGGCTGCCGGCGGTGCCCGGCCTCTCCGGCCGGGAGGAGCGCGACGCCTCCCACGGTGCGGGGCGGGCGGAGCGGCCACCGGACCCACGTTTAGGATTCGGAGAACCTTGAATCCCCCTGCGGGAAGCTGGCATGCGGGGATCCTGAACAGCGGGGGCACGGCACGGTCCCGTTTCGTTCAGGCGCTTGACCGGCGGGGTCCGGCGACGATTTCCGTGAGGTGCGCAAACCGTGCGGCAGACAGACAATCTTTGAAACCCGCACCCTGCGGGGAGGCGTTCGCTGAGTTGCGGGCCGGGGCCGCCGTTCCCAACGTTCCCCAACCGGCCTGTCCCACCGCTCCCGACCGTCGAACCGGTCGCCCGTGAGACTGGCATGGACCGGGAATACCGGGACAGACTGGGGACGGCAGGTCATAGTCCCCCGTCCTCCCGTTCAAGGCCGGCAGGGCTCCTTCGGCCGCGAGGCAGACGGTCCCGAATCCCTTGATGGGCTTCGGCGCCGTCGGACATTTTGCGGCAGGGTCCAAGCGGCGGGTTCGGATGCTGGTTTTGAACACTGCGGCAAACGAGCGCGCCGCAGCCGCTGGGGCCCCTCCGGTACAACTTCCGGCAGCCCCGCGAAGGCTTTGTCCGCGCAGACAGCATCCGGTCTTCATGATCCGGCCCGCGAAGACGGTGCCGACCGTGCCCCCTCCGCAGGCATTTGCTCGAAAGGCCCTTTTTTCTGTATTACAAGTGTAACTGATCCAACTTAAGCCGGGATTTCAGGATAAAGTTATATGCTAACGTTAACCTTTATTCGTCTTTTGCGCATTTAAAGACATTTAAACTTTTTAAAGTTGATAAATGACGCCGCCGCAATAAGTCGCCAAAGGATTTCTGATGAAGAAATGGAAGGTCGATAGCGACCGAAAATGGGGATTAATCAGTCACTGCCCCCAATATCTGGTACGCATTCACTTATCCTCTACCTCTCAGGACCTTCAGAATGGTGAACGCAAACAAGTCCTGTTTAGCCTCGACGACTTATTGCGGTTCCGTCAT
>JAISEQ010000227.1 GCA_031264045.1 Deltaproteobacteria bacterium | reverse complement strand
TTATAAAATTGATTTAATGCATTTAAGGCTCTTTAATACTATCTTATAATACCAACAATATAGAATTGGCCCCAAAATAACATTTTAAATGATGTTGTAGAAAATTATCAACACCTCATTATGTGTTGACATTCTGCAACACTAAGTCAGGAGGGCTGATGGGGGAGGTTTTTACAGTGGAATCAAGTATTGTCTTGGACAACTCTATCATTTCGTAAAATTGCTTCTCTCTTGTTATCTGAAAATAATATTAAAATCAGTCATGTGACTGTACGAGCTGTCGTAAAAACATTGAGAAAATTAATACCGGATAAGAAACACCCCAAATCTGATCCGGAGAAACAGGAATTATTTAGAAACGAAACTCTTTTGTTATTTACCGAGGAAATCCAAAAGACAACTGACAAACCGATTTTGATATTTTTCCAGGACGAAGCGAGATTTGGACGGATGTCACAGCCTGTAGGTTGTTGGGCACCTGCTCCGGCGAGACCTGTTGTGAATGTTGCGCTTGTTCGTCAATATCAATACGTCTTTGGAGCTGTTTGCCCTCAGACAGGAGATTTTGAATATATGACAGCTCCTGATATGGAGACATACAACATGTCATTGTTTTTATCGAAGGTTAGCGAGAATCATCTAGACCCAGAAATTATTATGGTTGTTGGTGAGACATCAACTCACAAGTGTAAAACTTTAGTGATACCTGAAAATGTCCATATTCTTGTTTTGCCGCCTTACTCGCCTGAATTGAATCCTGTTGAAGTTTTTTGGAATGTTGCAAGAAGAAAATTTTTTTGCAAATTAATATTCTGAAACTTTAGATGATACGATAATAAATCTAACATTGCATATGAAAAAGATGAAAAGAAAGCCTGGTGAAATACAACGTTTGACTTTCTGGCCATGGATATCAAAAATCGTAGATCTTCTTGAAAAGCGACAATAATATTTAACCTTAATTTTTATATTTTCTTAATATTCAAACAGTCAATGTCAATATTGCCGATGATATATATTCAAAATTTTTTGAAATCTTGAACACTTCTTGGAATAAAATACGAACAATGACAGTTGAAAATGATTTATTGGAGTTAAAGTTAAAAAAGGATCAGAGTTATAACATTAGAAGGTAAAAAAGCAATTGCATACCCCGCTAACTAAAACCCAAAAGCTGATAATGGGTGGAATCAGTATCTTAAAAAAGCTATGCACTGAATACGCATAATTTTATTTGTTAACATGAGAGGAGTTTTCGATATTTTTCGGGGGAATTCAGGCTGAAGCCGGAAGCCCCTGAAGCCGGACCGGGGCCGGGCTCCGGCGGGACTGCGGAACGCCCGGGAACTTCAGTCCGCCCGCCAGACGGTCCGCCCGCCCACCACGGTCCTCGTGACCCGCGTGTCCTTTATGGCCTCGGGGTCCCTGGAGATGAGCGGACCGTCCACCACCGCGAGATCCGCTGGCCAGCCCTGCGCCAGACGTCCGGCCGAAGCCTCCTGGCCCAGGACCCATGCCGAGCTCCGGGTGGCGGCGAAAAGAATCTCGCGCAGGCTCAGATCCCTGTCGTTCGAGAGCCGGGGGCAGCCGGCGCCTGCGCGGCCGGGGATCCTCCTGGTGGCCCCGGCCTGGAAGTTGCGCCACTCGTCCAGGCTCTCCACGGGCCAGTCGCTCCCGTAGGCGCACAGGACGCCCGCGTCCATGAACTTCCCGTGTGTCTCGAGGCCCTCGCAGCGGTCGCGCCCGAACATGGCATGGGCCTCCTCCACGTCCCTGTCCTCGTAGCCGGCCCACTGGAAGGAGAGAACCGCCGCGACCCCGAGCTCGCGCATGCGCCCGTACTGGTCGGGGGACACCAGATCGAGGTGGGCGGCGGACGGGCGGAAGTCCCGTCCGGGAAAACGCGCGCGTATGTCCGCCGCGGCGTCGAGCACTATGTCCAGCGCCCCGTCGGCCACCGCGTGGCAGTGGGGATGGAGCCCCAGCTCGAGCGCGGCCTTGAAGATCCCGGACAGGGTCTGGGCATCGAAGTACGCGGAGCCCAGGCCGTCCCCGGACGGGACGGCGGTCGTGCCGCCCCCCCCGTCCCGCACCAGCGCGTAGGGGCTGCGGAGCCTGGCAGTGCCCTGGCCGGCCATGCCGTCCACGAATAGCTTCACGTGGCGCATGGCGATGCCCGGCCTGGGGGGCCCGCCGCCCGCGTCGTAGAAGGCCAGCGCCGCGGCGGGCCCCCCGTCCTTCCCGGCGGCCTGCGCGGCGGGAACCTCGGGGCCCCGGCGGTAGCGGCGGAGCTTCTGGAAGGCGTCCTGGACCTCGGCGGCGGCCGCCGCGGTCGTGAGCCGGCCCCTGGGTGGGATCTCCCAGGCGCCGGAGTAGCGGACGGTCAGATCATCGTTTTCCCAGAGGAGCACCGCCGCCTCCATGGAGTCCCGGTTGGCCCGCGCGTCCATCACGGTCGTGACGCCCTGGCGGTTCAGCGCCCTCAGTCCCCTCCGGAGAGTCTCCGCGGTCCGGCGGAGCTCCCGGCGCGACACCGCGTCGAAGAGCCGGAAGGCATGGCCGTCCTCCAGGATTCCGGAGGGGCCGCCCTGGCCCCGGAGGATCTTCCCGTCGGGGGGATCCGGGCCGTCGAAGAAGTCGCGGTAGATGAACATCGCCCGGCGGTTCAGAACCGCGCTGTGGCAGTCGCCGGAGAACAGGACGACTGGCCTCTGCGTGCCCAGGCCGTCCAGATCCGCCGCGGTGACGTCCGCGCCCCCGTGGCGCTCCCAGCACATGACCGTCATCATGTCGTCCGGGCTCGCCCCGGCGTCGTCGGCGAGGAAATCCCTGACGCGCTCCAGGGTCCCCTCCACGCCGGCGGGCCTGTAGTCCAGCGAGAACCCCATGAGCGTCATCCCCCCCCACAGGGGGTGCAGGTGGGCGTCCACCAGCCCGGGGATGACGGCGGATCCCTTCAGGTCCACCGCCTCGGTCGACGGCCCCGCGAGGGCCTTCCAGCCCCCCTCCTCCGGGAAGACTATGGTGCCGTCCTTCACGGCCACGGAACTCCTGGGGACGATTTCCGAGTGGGGCCCCTCCCCGTCCATGGCGAGCACTTCGCCGTTGTAGAGTATCAGGTCAGCTTTCATCCGCGACCTCCGCCCGGCCCGTGCCCGGGCCGGGCCCGCTCCCGGACCGCGCCTGCCGTCTCCGGGAGGCGGCGGCATGCCGCAGGCCGCCGGGAGACTGTCGGGCCTCCTCGGGCTGGCGGGTTCAGGCGGGGCATTTCCGGGATTGCAGGAGGGCCATGCGTCCCTCCCGCCTGAAGTATACACCGGGAGAGGGGGCGGAGTCCAAACGGAAAGCCGCGGAAAGAGCCGGATGCGGCCGGAAAAGGCCTGCTGGGAGACGCGGGCGGGACGGGGACGGAAGCCGCCCCGGGAAGAGCTCGGACGACGGCCCGCGGGGCGGTCACGGCCGGAATGCGGAGGGCGGATCGGAAATTCCGGAGCGATCGGGACGGGCCCGCGAAGCCGTCGCGGGCCGGGAGGGGCGGAGGGATCGGCGGGGGCCGAACAGGGAGGCCGAGACCGGGTACGGTCCGTCCCCGGCGCCGGGCCCGGAAGCTCCCCGGGAACTTCTCCGGGAACTTCTCCGGGCGCCGTTCCGGATTCCCGTTCCCGGCCGGTTCCGAAGGCGCTCCGCCCACGAAAGGCCTTCAGGCCGGGGAAACGGTCATGCCTCCCGGACCGGAGACGAAACTGTCCCGGCGTGAGCCGTCCCCGGGCACCGGCAGAAAACCCGGAGGACCCGCAGGCGATCCCGACGGCGACGCCCGCCCGTCCGCGTCCGACGCCCTCCGGGACCCGGCGGGAACCGCCCCCCAGGAGTCCCGTGCCGGAGCGGTCCTCCGAAGGGAAGGCCCGTCCGGTCCCGAAGGCGTTCATCGGGGCGGCTCCCGTCGGGGCATGCACGGGTTGCGGAGGTTTTACGGTTCACGCGCCGGGACGGAGATATTCCAGGGCCCCACGGATACCGCCCCCGCGGATACCGCCGTACCGCTCCAGCGCCCGGACACGGAAGGTCCCGCGCCCGACACGGAAGGCCGTCCCCGCGCCCGCCCGTGCCCGGGAGGGATGGATCCGCAGCCGCGCCGCCCCGGCGGCGGCTTTCCCCGAACCGTTCCGCGGCCGGCTCCGGAAAGGGCGGGCGGGATTCCCGGCCGGGCCCGGCTGGCCGGGGAGGGGGCTAGGAGCCGCCGGACCCGCGGCCGCCGCCCCCGGCGGGACCGGCCTTCCCGTCCGTGCCCTGCTTTACCGCCGCCCCGGTCTCCGCCCTGCCCCGGGCCTTCGCCGGAGGCTTCGTTACGGGCCCGGTCCCTTCGCCGCCCCGGCCCGGCCGCCTCCGCGGCTCCGGCGGCCCGGCCGGCTTCGGGTGCTTGGGCTGGAGAGCCATCAGATCCCTGTTGCCCCTCCGCTCCCCGGCCTCCGCCGCGTGTCCCTCGGGACGGTCCGGCCTGTGCCTCGGGCGGGCGAGGGCCACGGCCAGGCGCCTCAGGACGAACCTGGCGAGGCTCTGGGGCCTGCCGTGGAGCCTCGGGTCGAGATCCGCGAGCTTCATCTCGGCCCGGGCCATGTTCCTGTGTCCCCCCGCCGAGCCGAACTCCCCGAAGGCGCGGGCGGCCAAGGCCCCAAGGTTCCCGCGGATGCCCCCGGAACGCAGGACCACCACCAGGCGGTCCTCGAAGACCCCGGATATGACGGCGCGGGTGACGCCGTCGATCTGCATCACGAAATCCGCCACGATGACCAGGGTGTCGGCGTGGTCGAGCTCTTCCACGAACACGAAGGCGTACTGCTTCCTGAAGCTCATGAGGGTGAGGGCCCTCTTTATGACCTCGAAGGCCGAGCGGTCCACCGGGGCCCTCTCGATGTCCGAGAGGAGGGGCTGGTGGATGAAGGGGTAGAGCCACTGGAAGGCCCTCATGTCCTCCTCCCTGCCCCGGCGCACGAAGTTCTGGGTGTCCGTCTTGATGCCGTAGAAGAGCGCGGTGGCAAGTATCCTGTTGGGCCTGATGCGGGCCGCCCGCAGGTAGTCCGCGAAGAGCGTGCTCGTGGCACCCGTCTCCGGGCGGATCTCCTCGAAGGCGGGCGCGGGGTCGCCGGGGGCCCTGTGGCAGCGCGGGTGATGGTCCACCACCAGCCAGAATCCGAGCCCGGCCGTCTGGGGGCTGTGGCTGGGCTGCCCGTCCACCATGGCCAGGCGGGTGTATCGGGAGACGTCCTCGGCGGAAAGGAGCGGCAGGTGGAGCTCCAGGGATTTCAGCAGCCTCAGGTTGTCCGGGCGGCGGACCTCGTTCGTGGAGCAGATCTGGACGTGGGCCACGCGTCTCCAGAGGAGCCTCTTCAGGGCCACGGCGCTGGCGATGGAGTCCGGGTCGGCCGTTATGACTATGAGAACGCGATCGTCGTGGGCGAAGATCTTCAGCATCTCCGACACGCGTGACCCCCGGCGGCCGGCTCCGGGGCGGGCCGCGCCCCCGGCCCTCGGTTCCCCGGACGCGGAGGGGACGGCCGTCTTCCCGCGCGCGGCCGCCGCGCGGCTGGGGGAGCCGGCGGGAACGGCCCCGGCACAGGCGGCCCTGGACTCGTGCCCCCCGCGCGGTACCGGCTTCGGCGGACGGGAGTTCCCCCCGGGGCGGGCGTCCTTCTCCTTCACGGGAGCGCCCACCGCACCGGCGCGGCTCCCGCCTTTGGCTCGGCCGTCCGGAACCTTCAAGCCGCCTCCGCCTCCCCCGCCGGCGCTTTCCCGCTTCGCGGCCCCGCCGCCCCCGGAATTCGTTCCTCCCCCGGAATTCGCTCCGGCCCCGGCATGCGCGCCGTCCGCCGCGCCGCCGTCCCCGGAAAGGGGACTCATGCCCTCCGGGTCCGGCCGGCCCGGCTCGGGGGAGCGGTTCCGGGCACGCCTTCCGGGCGGGCGCGGCCCGCCGTCAGTCACCGGGTTCCGGCCCGTCCACGGGGGCGAGGGAGGAAAGGCGCTCGAAGAGGCCCCTGGCCTCGGCATCCAGCTTCACCGGGAGCATCACCTTGAACGTGACTATGAGATCCCCCGCCTTGCCCTTGTGGGAGGCGACCCCCATGCCCTTCAGCCTCACGCGGCCGCCGTTCTGGGTGCCGGGCGGGACCTTCAGGGAAGATCTGCCCGAGAGCGTCCTCACCTCCGTCTGGCCGCCCAGGACCGCCGTGTACAGGCTGATGCGCTTTTCCAGGAGAAGATCGTTTTTGACCCTCGTGAAGTCCGGGTCCGGCTCCACCTTGACCACCAGGTAGAGATCCCCGGCCGGGCCCCCGTTCTCGCCGGGGGAGCCGTTCCCCTTCAGGCGGAGCCGCTGGGAGTCCACCGCTCCGGGCGGGATGGTGGCCGAAAGCTCGCGGGGGATCTTGACCTGCCTCTTCCCGCCGCATTCGGGGCAGGCCCGCATGCCTCCCCCCGCCGCCAGCACCCCCGCGCCGCCGCACTTGGGGCAGGTGCGGGGGACGTCGAGGGACAGGGTGACCTTGGTGCCCAGGGCGGCGTCCCGGAAGCTCAGCCCGAGCATGTATTCGATGTCCTCCCCCCTGGATGGCCTCGGCGCCCATTCCTCCCGGGAGGAGCGGCCGCGGGAGCGCGACTTCCCGAAGAACTCGAAGCCCCCCGATCCCCCGCCCCCCCCGAAATCCTTGCCCAGCATGTTCCGGATGAGCTCGTCCAGATCGAGGTTTATGGAGGACGGGTCCGGACCGGAGTAGCCGCGCCCGTCGGTGCCGTGGCTGTAGAAGGTCTCCGAGCCCATGGTGTCGTAGGCCTGCTTCTTGGCCGGGTCGGAGAGGATGTCGTATGCCTCCGAGACCTCCTTGAACTTCTCCTCGGCCACCTTGTCGCCCGGGTTCTTGTCGGGGTGATACTGGACCGCGAGCTTCCGGTAGGCCTTCTTCACGTCGTCGGCCGAGGAAGCCTTGTCCACGCCCAGCACTTTGTACGGATCGAGGCTCATTTGACTCCAGCGCGGGGGGTTCCCGGCCCCGCGGTTCGCCGGACGGGCGCCCGGGCCCCGCCCGGGGCCCGCACGTGCGCCTTCGGGCTCCACAATGATATAGTCGGGGACGGCACAGTGTCAACAAGCCGGCGCGCGGCCCCCGCCCGCCCTGCGGGGTTCCCGGCGCCTGTCCGCAGGGCCGCTCCGGGGGACGCCGCGCGGAAGCCGCCCCGCGCTCCCCCCGGCCGGGAGGGCCTTCCGCGACGTCCGGCGGGCCGCAGGGCGCACGCCCTCATCCCCCCGAGGAAGGGCCGCCCCCCGCGCCGTCCTCCCCGGAGGAAGCGCCGCCGCCGTCCCCCGCGCCTCCCCCGGTCTCCTCGCGCGCCTTAAGGACGCTCCACGCGAAAACCGAGCCCAGCACCGCGAGCCCGCCCGCGAGGGCCCAGGGCCCGGGCCTCTCCCCCATGGCGAGGAAGACCCACAGCGGGCTCAGCACCGGCTCCAGCATGGTTATCATGACGAGCTCCAGCGCCCCGGCCCTGGGAAGCGCCAGCGTATAGAGCCAGTAGGAGATCCCCAGCTGGAAGACTCCCAGGAGGACGAGCATGAGGACGCCCTTTGCGTCCGGGAAGGGGGCCCTCCAGAACCACAGGCCCGCAAGGAAGCACAGGAAGTTTCCCAGGATCATGCCCTGGACAGGGGAGTCGTCCCTGACCAGCCTGAGGCTCAGCGCCAGGGCCGCGAAGAAGATCCCCGAAACGACGGCCAGCACGTTCCCGAGCATCCTCCCCGGCGAGAGCTCGTCCAGGAAGAAGAGGAAGATGCCCCCGAAGATCAGGGATATGAAGGCCCAGTCGCGGGCCCCGGTCCTCTCCTTCAGGATCAGGGGCGCGAAGATCGCCACCCAGACGGGGGCGGTGAACTGCAGCACGACCGTGTTGGCCGCCGTGGTGAGCTTCATGGCGCTTATGAAGCACACCGAGAGCATGCACAGGCATATCCCGGACAGCACGTGGTGCCTGCCGAGCCTCCCGGGCCTGAAGCCCTCGGAGGAGAGGATCCAGATGGTGATCCCCGAGACCAGCCCCCGGGCGGAGGCGACGGCCATGGGGTTCCAGTGGACGCTCTTCACCAGTATCCCGGAACTGCTCCACAGGAGGGCCGTCAGGGCCAGCGTCCAGAGGGCAGCCCTCTTGGTGGCTATGCCGAAGCGGGCGCGGGGCCCCGGCGTCCCGTCCCGGCCTTCACGCTGGCAGGCGGACGGGGCGCCCCGTGCCCGGCGGCTCTCTTCATCTGGCACTTGGGGTATCGGCTTTCCGCGCGGAGCCGCGCCGGGGCCCGCGGACGCCTGCGCGGCCCCGGCGGGGATAAAGCCCCCGGAGGGCGGGGCGGAAACTGCATGACTCGTCGGTGGAGGGAATTCTCCGGACGCGTCGGGGGCGGAAAAGCAAGATGATAACCTAAAACGGGACGGCAGGTAAGGGGGCGGACGCGGGAAGCGGATGCGGAGCCGGCCCCTCGGGTCCCCGGCGCCCCGAGGGTCCGCCGGGGGCCGAAATCCGAATCGCGGACGAAACCCTGATGCCGCTCCTGCGCGTCCGGAGCTACTCGAGACGAACGCATCACTGAAAAACGTCAGCAGTAATTTTTTTCAAAAAAACTCCTTCCGGATGTCGAATGGAGAAGATTTTCAAAGATATTGACATGCAGTTTCTGGCCTGTCTGTCCCGCCATCCTTAACGGCTGCCGGCACATGCCTGAAGGCCGAGGGAAAACGGACCGGAAATCCGGGAAAGGCGGGTTCGGCAGTCCGGCCAGTTTCCGTGCCCTGGCGCCCGTTCCGGAAGGCGGCCCCGGCGCGGACGCCGCATGAACCGCCGCGCCGGCCTGGGCCCCGCACGGTCCGGGCTGCCGGAACGTCCGCGGGGGCGGGCAGAAAGCGCCCGCGGGCCGCGTAATGTCTGCCCGGATCTCCCGGCCATGCCGCAGGCCCCAGACTGTACGGAACGGCGGGCCGGGTCGGCTGAAGTCCGCTTCCCGCATGGGTTCAGGCGCTTCCCGCAGGGGTTCCGGGCGTTTCCGGCGCCACGGTTTCCAGGCTGGCACGGCGCTTGCTGAAAGCTTCCCCGCGAGCCCCGAGGAGGGCCTTTCAAAAACAAACGACACGCCGCGCGCCCAGAAGGGCACAGCGGGCAACGGAGGAAATAACATGAGCGGCTTCACGAAGGGTTCCGGCCCGATGATGGCGG
>JAISEQ010000201.1 GCA_031264045.1 Deltaproteobacteria bacterium | reverse complement strand
GAACCCTGCCGTACCGTCTGCCGGAAGGCTTCACGGGAGCCCCTACCGGCACGCGGACCAGCTCCTCCCCCAGACCCCGGCCCGTGCCGGGCCTCACGAGGTCTCCGGCAGGAGGGGGCGGCCTAGCCCGCCATGCCCGGCTCGCCCCCGTCCCAAAAACCTCACCCCTGCCCGAGGCGGCTTCAGCGTGTCCCCGGCTTCCGGCCGCTCCACAGCCCCCGGAGCAGCCGGACCGCGCTCGAGTCCCAAGATCGTCCCCGGCCCCCTGAACCGCCCGGGCCTCCGCGCCGCCCCGATACTCCAGGACTCCGTGAAGGACTGCACGGATTTTGTCCCTGCCGAGGCCGCTCCTGGGGGGCGAAGGCGAGTTTCCGCCCGCCGGGGCCCGGAAAGGCCGGCAAGGGCCTCGGGGAGGCCTGAAGGGGCGGCTTCGGGGCCCCGTGTGAAGGCCGGGAGCCCGGGCCGGAGAAGCCTGAAGCCCCGGCGACGGACGGAAGGCATGAAAAAGGCGTCTCCCCCGGAAGGGGGCAGACGCCCGCGGCTGAAAAGATGTCAGGTCCGCCCCGCATTCCGGGCTGACATCGGAGCGCCCCCCGGGAGAGGAGGAGCCCGCCGGACGGGACCGGGCGCTCCCCGGAGGCCGCCCGGCTACTGGCCGGGTACCCGCCTGGCGCCCCTGGGCCCGCTGGGCGGGAGCTTGAAGTAGGGTCCGTAGAAGGAGGCCACCGGCCCTCCGCACCCTCCCGGGTAGAGGCAGGAGTCCAGGAGGGAGAGCTGGGGCGTGACCCCCTGGCAGAAGCCCATGACCGACGTGGTCCTCCCCGGGCGGGGGTTGGCGATAGCCAGGGCCTCCCAGTCCCAGAGGTAGACAATTATCGGCTGGTGGGGTCCGGAGTCGATGGTCACGAAGGGGAAAGGCCCCCTCCGGTAGGTCATGTCCCTGGGGAAGACGTCCCGGATCCGCCCGGTCACCACCAGGAGCTTGCCCGTGTATTTCGCGTCCGCCTCGTGGAAGTTCGAGAGGTACGCCTCCACGAGCTCCCTGGGGGAGACGGTTATGGGCTCAAGGTACCGGTTCTGGGCCCACAGTTCGGCGGGAGGGCGCAGGAGGAGCGCCGCCGACAGGCAGGCGCCCGCCGCGCACAGCCACAGCCCCAGGAGCCGCGCCGGGGTCGGACCTCCCGCCGACGCCCCTGAGGGCAGCCGGAATCCGCCCGGAGCCAGGCGGCCCGGCATGCTTTCCCTCAAGCCTTTCCGAAACGCCATGCAACTCCTTGTGGGGAGGACGCCCGGAACACCCAGGTCAGGTCTCCTTGACGTAGGACTGGTAGTACTCCATCACCTTGTTCACGAAACTCCTTGTTTCGGTGATGGGGGGGATGCTGTTCCCGTAGCGCCGGATGAGATCCGGCCCGCAGTTGTAGGCGGCCACCGCCAGGACCTCGTCGTCGCCGAACTGGTCCAGGAGGGTCTTCAGGTACCTGACCCCCGCCACCACGTTGTCCTCGGGCCTGGAAAGGTTCCTCACCCCCACCGAACGGGCGGTGGAGGGAAGGATCTGCATGAGGCCTATAGCCCCGTTGGAGGAAACCGCCCTGGGGTTGAACCTGGACTCGGCCTGGATGACGGCCTTGACCAGGGCGGGGGAGACCTCGTGCTCCCTGGCCACGGCGGCTATCAGCTCGTCGAAGCCCCCGGCCTTCCGATCGAAGCTGGGCCTTTCGGCGGCCTGGTTCTTGACCATCTCGAGGAGAGCGGGATCCGGACGGAGGGAGGCTGCCAGAGGCGCGCTGCCGGTCCCGGATCTCTTCTTGTTGACCTTGACTGCATGCGCGGGGCGCTGGGCGTCCGCTCTGGCGTAAGCCATGCGGGCCTCGTGCTCCTGCACTACGGGAACGACGGCCAGGCCAGCTGCCACTGTCACCAGCACAAACCTGACGCGTAGACCATTGAGGATTCTGTGTAAGCTGAAGGCTGTCATAATGAAAAATAAATTACCAGTTCCCGCCCCAGCTGTCAAGAAAAAAAACAGACAACCGGTATAAAATATCTGCAGCGCGTATCCCGCATATATTTCCTGAACGCGTTCGTGTCGGCGCCGCCCGTCCCTGCGGCCTCTTTTACGATATGGCGCCATAAATTTGATTTTATGCGATTTCATCAAAAAACATGCCAACGCTGCGCGCCGGTATGCGCAGATGTTGCACGAAAATTGGCAGCGCAGTGAAGTTCCTAAACACCGTGACTTTTGTATAAACTGAAAAATCCGTGCTCCATAAGGTTTTCCAGGATATGCCTTTTTTTGCTTACAACAGATCCCGTGCATCGGGAATTTTCCCCGCGCATCCGCTGATGCGGAATCTCCACGTGCGGCGTTTTTCCAACACCCGCATGTCCGGCGGTCTTCTTCAGGATGCCGCCGTTTGCCTCAGGCGCTTCCTAACCGGTTGGCGGCAACGGTTCAACGGCTTCCGGGCGGGACCCGAAGCATGTCGGCCCATGAGGCTGAACCGATCACAAAGCGTTGCAACACGTTCGCAAAGAGCAATTTCTCTTTCAGATTGCAGCCTTTCTCCGTCGAGCCGGAGGCGCAGCCCTCTTCACTGCACACCGCGCGCTCTCGGCAATCCCGCGAAGGCGCGCGCGAGCCCTCTTCACGCGCGGCAGAGCCGCATCCCGACCGTACACCCCCGCTCGCCCGGTCTCCCATATCTTTTTCACGAACCCATGCCGCAGCCGGCACATGACGCGGCGGTCATGCATCCGGATTCCGGAACCTTCCGTACCGTCCGCGGCGAAGCCCGCCGTCCGGGCATCGCGGGATACCGAAGGCGACGGAACGTTTCACGGATAGGCCGAAGCCGAATCGGTTCAGCCTCAGGATTCCGCTTCTGCACGAACGGTGCCAAACATGACGGACGGTGCCAAACAAGCTTCCCCGGATGGTGCTCCGTGAGGATCCGCCTCTCACGGAGCGGAAGCGGAATATAAATTTTACTTTGGCACGATTCCTTCCTGTCCCGTCGCCTCCGGCGCGGTCCTTCAGGTTCTGCCGCTCCTGGAGCCGTTTCCGGACTATGATAGAATGACGGTACGGTTCAGCCAGGAACTGCCGCTTCCCGCGCGCGCGTGAACTCCTGAACGGGAACTTGGCCACCGTCCGGAGATCACGACGCGGTTTCGGTATCCCCACCGTTTTGACGGCAAGCCACCGCCGCCTGGAAAGTTCCAGACCGGAAAGAATTCGACCTATGAAATTTCTCGACAAGATAGAACCGCTTCTTCTCCTGGCAGCCGTCGGGCTCGGCGTTGCGCTGTCGTCCCTTTCCTGGATTTCCGCACCCGCCGCATGGCTGGTCTCGGCCTTCCTGGCATGCATGCTCTTCGGGCTCTTTTGGGAAGCGCCCCTGAAGGACATAAGGGACAGCTTCCGCAACGTGAGTTTCACGTTCACCTCGCTCGCGCTGAATTTCCTCTGGACTCCCTTCTTCGCGTGGATTCTTATGGGCGTCTTCATGGGGGACGCGCCCTACCTGGCCCTTGGGCTCCTTCTCCTGCTCGTGACCCCCTGCACGGACTGGTACCTGGTCTTCACCGGCATGGCCAGAGGGAACGTGCCGCTCTCCACCGCTCTCCTGCCGGTGAACCTCATAGTCCAGGTTGCTCTCCTTCCCGTGTACATACTCGTCTACTCCGGGGTGAGGGGGGACGTGAGCATGTTCCTGCTCGGGAAAAGCGCGTTCGTGACCCTGGTGGTGCCTTTCGCCGCCGCGAAGCTGACGAAGCGCGCGCTGAGAAACAGGCCCGCGGCCACCGGGGTCATGGAGCGGGTCTTCGCCAGAAGGCAATTCGTATGGCTCTGGCTCGCCGTGGCCGCCATGTTCGCTTCGGAGAGGATCTTCAGCGCGGGCTACATGGACATCTTCGTGAAAATCGCCGTCCCGGTCGTCGCGTACTTCGCCGTCACCTTCTTCATAGCCCGGTGGACGGCCAAGGCCATGCGCTTCAGCGCCCCGGACTCAGTGAGCCTCACCTTCACGGCCCTCGCCCGGAACTCGCCTCTGGCGCTGGCCTTCGCGCAGCGGGCCTTCCCCGAGAACCGCGAGGTGCTCCTGCCACTGGTGATAGGTCCCCTCCTGGAGCTCCCGATCCTGGCGCTCACCGCCCAGATCGTCATTCTTCTCGGCGCAAGGGCCGCCAGGGAAAAGCCCTGAAGCGCCTCCGCGAGCCAGCCTTGCCCGAGACGTTCCCCTCCAGCATGTCCGCGCCTCCGCGAGCCAGCCCCGGACATCTCCGAACCGATCTCCAGGAACTGAACTCCCATATCCCGGAACTGAACTTTCCGAACTGAGACCTCCGGCAAGGCCGCGTTCCCGTTCGAAGCTGTTCGGCGCGTCCTTTTTCAGAAATTTCCATGTTTATCCCGGAAATTGCTGCCCTTATTGCACCTGCCTGACAAGCTCATCCCTAAACGGATCCGGCCTGGCCGCGCCCCGCCTCACCCATTTCGGCTTGACCCCTCATGCCGCCGGCCGCCGTGCGCGCCTGAAAGGGCAGAATACGCGCGAGCGTGGAGATTTCCGTCCCGGAGAGCAGGAGGGGGGTACGGAGCGGCCGCGCCGCCCTGAAGCTCGCTGGCTCCGGGCCGAACCGGGAGAACGCTTCCGTTACCCGCCAGGTTTCGCAAAGGAGGCCGCGCCCGGCAGGGGCATCTCGGGAGCGCGGCGGGGAGCGGGAAGACGGGTGGCGATAATCCGACCGAAAGTGGTACGGCTCCAGGTTCACCGGTCCCGCGGCCGCAGCGCGGGCGCACATATATGTCAGAATCAACAAATTAACATATGCTGACGCACAATATCAGATAACGCCCTTAATTAAACCGATCGGCACCTTTACATGCAGAACTAGCGGCACATGCTCCCTGCCCCGGGGGCCCGGCCGCGGAGTCCGGCGGCCGGGACCGGCTCACCGGAAGCGCGGGTCCAGCTCCCAGAGGACCGTCCCGTCCCGCTCGCCCGCGGCCACGAGCACTCCCATGCCCGCCAGGAGGACGCGGGGTTCCCCCAAAAAGCACTGTTCAAGGTATGCCGCCCTGTACCTCCAGCACGTCCTGGGCAGCTCGACGGGTCCCAGGCCCCTCAGGGAGGCCGCCTCGGCGGCGAGCTCGCGCGGCATCGCGCCGGAGCCGTCCTCCGGATCCGGGGACGCGGGGTCCGGGATCCCCATAATCGCGGCGGCCTCGCGGACGGCCAGATCGTACCAGCCGCCGGTTTCCTCCATTATCCCTTCCGCCCTGCCGGGGTCCAGCCCGCAGGCGCAGAGCCAGATCCGGAGGGCTCCGGCGGTCCACCGGCCCGCCGTGACCGGGAAAGCCTCGGCGGCCTCCGAAAAGTCCTCGCCGAAGTCCCCGTCCCAGTCCCCGCCGCCGTCCGCCAGGCGCCCCGCAATCTCGGCGGCGACCGCCCCCGCCTCCGGGCGGCCGCCGTCCAGGAGCTCCTCCAGGGGGCAGAGGTAGGTGAGGAGGCACTTGAGGTTCATCCTCTCCCTCCGGACCTCCGCGGCGGCCTTGAGGGCCGTATAGCCGTCGAGGTCCATCTCGCTCAAGCCCCGGAACCAGTCGGCGACGATGTGGACCGGGCGGTTCCCCCCAGTTCCCGGCTCCATGCCCGCCACGGTCCTCAGGACGGAGAGGGTGTTCACGTCCCTGCCGCGGCACCTGACGAACCTCACGGAGAAGGGTCCGGCGCACCCCGCGCTCTCCGCCAGGGTCGACAGGGCACCGGACGCCCATGCCAGACCCGAGGCCCGGGAAGCCGTGACCTTGAGGTTTCCGGACCTTCCGGGGGCGAACAGCGCCGCCTCCTGCAGGAGCGTGAAGGGACTGGGCTGGGGAAACGGGGGCGGGACCCCGCCGGAACGGCTACGGTCCGGCCCGAGAAGCGTCTCCGCCCAGGGCCGGAGTGCCCCCCCCTCCCTGAAGTGGGCCGGCCGCGCCGCCGGGCCCTCCGGAGCATCAGGGCCGTCCCGGTCCTCAGGGGCCTCAGGGAATGCGCGGGAACCCGGTACGCCGGCATCCCCAGCGGCGGACCGCCCGTCGGCCGGCCCGCCCGGCCCCGCGCGGAAGATCCCGGCGTCCCGGTCGGGAAGCGCCTTCCGGGGCAGAAGCCTTCTGGCGCTCATCAGCGAGAGCTCGGGCGGGACGGGCAGGTCCCTCAACTCCTCAAGCGCGCCCGCCGCGTTCAGGGAGGCGAGCGTCTTCAAGACGGCCGAAGAGCGGATCCTCAGGCCGCCCGCGTCCATGGACAGGACGCCCGCCGCCAGGAGCTCCCCCGCCACGAGCAGGGCCGTGGCGCCGCCGTCCCCGAACGCCTCCGGCCAGTAGCGGCCAAGATCCCATCCGAGCAGCTCCTGGGGGACGCACCAGCAGGGATCCGCCCCCCCTTCCAGGCTTCGTGCCGCCACGGCCAGCGCGGCGGCCATGCGCGCCGGATCCGACAGCTGGGCCAGGGCCGCGAGCCTCAGCCCTGAGCGGGCGTCCCCGCGCCCGGCTGCCCTGCGCAGATCATCGGCCGTCAGGGTGAAGGGCGGGACGGCGTTTTCGGGGAGCACCCTCCTGGCCTCCGAAAACGCGCCGTGAGCGAGAAGCGAGAGCGCCCCCGGATTCATGAAGGAAAGCGACATGGCGACCCAGATGGCGGAGGGGCCCTCCAGGACCCAGCCCATGGCGTTCAGTGGGTCCGTCACGGACGCGGCCAGCCCCCCTGGCTCGGGCCCGGAGATCACCAGGGCCGGGGGAAGGCCGTAGAGGGGGGAGGCGGGGTGGCTCTCCAGCCGCTCGGACATCCTCCTCCCGGCCAGGACGAGCCTGAACGAGAGAGACCGCTGGACGGCCGCCGCGGCCGCGAGATCCCCCGGCCGGGAGCCCAGGCCGCGCACGATCCCGTCCGCGTGGTCGAGCATGACCGTCACCTGCCGCGCCGCCCCCGGACGGTTCATCCTCCTGTCCATTTCCGCGAGGTTCCTGGCAAGATCGCGCTCCGGGTTCCAGCCCGGAAGATCCATTTCCCCGACGGCCCTCGTCAGCGCGGCCTCCAGGGGGCCGGGGCACGACCCGCCGCCAGCGCCGCTTCCGGAAGAGGCGGCGGGGTCCCTCATGTCCGCCAGGACGGCGACGCGCCCCATGGAGGGGGCGTTTATCTCACGGGAGGCGTAAAGCATGCCCAGAAGGACGCTCTTGCCGGCCCCCGGGGGCCCCTCGATCCGGACGACCCCCCTGGACCGGGACACTTGCGAGACGACGTCCTCCAGCCCGGTCCTGCCCGGGACGGGCCTGAAATCAACGAAGGGATCGAAGCGGCCGTAGACCCCCCCCGCCCCGAAGAGCGCCGCCACCCTGCCCGACTCCGGAGCCGGCCAGGAGGCGCCGATGAAGGCCATGACATGCGGATCGAGGACGGCCATGTCGCGGCCGACCTTCCTGGCCATGAAATGGACGGCGCCCCAGCCCTCCAGGGAAAGCGGCTCGAGCGCGATCGCCAGGGGGACGGCACCGGTGGTCGGCGCCCAGGTTTCCAGGGCCGCGGCGAGGCCGGGGGGGAGCGGGCCCCGGTCTCCGCCGCCATGGCCGGCAGGCGCACCGCCGTCCCCGGGCCAGCCGCCCGGCCAGACCAGAACCGAGAGAGCCTCCGGATCCGCCCCGCCC
Organism: Deltaproteobacteria bacterium; assembly: GCA_031264045.1. GTDB lineage: Bacteria > Desulfobacterota > Desulfarculia > Adiutricales > Adiutricaceae > JAIRZX01. Next base: position 1,346 of record JAISEQ010000201.1, on the reverse strand, counting down.
CAGGCAGGGACCGGGGAGGCGAAGGAAGCCTTCACGTCCAGCACGAGCGGGCCGCCGGCCGTCCCGTCCGCCGTTCCGGCCGTGAAGCCGCCTGACGTGCCGAAGCCCAGCCAGTCCAGAAGTCCCCTCACGGCCCCGGCGTCCTCCGGCGTCACGCCGCGCCCGGCAATCCGCCCGACGGCAGAGACGAAACGGCGCCAGACGGCCTCCGTGCCGACATCGCCGTCCGGGGCGGCGGGAACTCCCTTGAGCGGGTCCCCCCTCCCCTTCGCGGAAGGACGCGGGCTCCTGGCCAGGGCGAAGGGGTCGCCGGCCGCGCACAGCCACGGAAGCCACGAGAAGAAAGTCCCGGCGGCGCACGGGGGAGGGGGCGAGGGGAGGAGCGGGGCGGGCAGGTCCGCGCACCACCGGCCGGCGAACACGTTTGCCAGATCAGCCGCGGCCTCCGTCTCGCCGTCCTCCAGAAGCCCCCGGACGACCCCGGAGGCGTCCTCCCCGCCGTCCGTCCGGAACAGCCCCGCGGCCTTCATGGCCCGGAACCTTACCCGCATCGACCGGAGGCGCTCATGCCCTACCCGCCTCACAAAGCCGGCGAACAGCGCCGACGTCCCGGAACGCATAGACGCCCACAGGGCGAGCGCCGAGGCGCGGGCGTCCGGCCCGTCCCCCGCGGAGAGGATGGCGTCCAGCGTCTCCCCGGCGACGCCTCCCAAAACGGCCTCCTGCCGGACGTCCAGGAACTTCCTGTGCGCCAGGAGCCCGAAGCAGTCCCGCACCCCGCCCGCGGCCTCCGCAGCTTCCCAGACGCTTCCGAGGGCGGCGTCCTCCGCCATCCTGGCGTAGGACCTCCCCTCCGGACCGTCCTCAAGGCGGTTGGCCGCGCAGTCCACGGACGCGACGTAGGCCCCGGTCACCACGGCCTCGCCCGAGGCGGCCAGCTCCAGAAAGGCCCTGCCCTCGGCGGCGGAGTCCAGTGTCCCGCGGGCGACGGCCTCCAGGATCTCCCTGAGCGGGGCCGAGGGGGCGCCGCACCGGGAGTCCGTGCCGGGGCACAGGATCAGCCAGCTCGCGAGATCCGCCTCGGGATCGTCTGCGTGGAAGCCGTCGCGTCCGGAGGCGGTGAGCCGGGGGGAACGCCTGCCGTCCAGGAAGGTCCCGCCCGCCACGGCCAGGAGCTCCGCCGCCAGGAGCCTTGCGGCGTCCTCCGGGAGGCCTGCCGATTCGAGGGCGTCCGCTTCGGGAGCTTCCGAGGGGGAAGCGCCGGCGGGAAGGGCACCGGGAGAGGGCGCTCCCGGGGAAGCCGCCGGGCCCCCTTCCGCTTCCAGCAGCTCCCGGAGCGAAGCGAG
>JAISEQ010000156.1 GCA_031264045.1 Deltaproteobacteria bacterium | reverse complement strand
TTATCATTTGTCTGAGATGTCAGATGATTGTAAATCGAGGTCTGGAAAAAATTTTTGATTATGTTGAGTTTAGCTGAAATATAATGTTATACCATCATAAGGAAACCGCAAAAGATATTTAGAATATTTAGAATATTTAAATAATGACATGCCAGAAATTATCAGTTGTTGTAGATCTGTCGTTGTTGGTTTTCAAATCAGTTTTGATTATCATGTACGTTTAGACTATGTTAATTTCAAGGTGAATTTAATGATGCCCCCCTTAGGTGGATTGCCGAATTGGCAATGTCGTAATAATGACAACATTTGAAAAGTTTGGCGACTGTCGACGATTAATAAGGACAATGATGGGATATTCCGTTAATTTGTCTTTTGTATTGTGTGTTCTCTGATATTGACGAAATCATCCGTCGCGTATTTTTGATGCCTGGATTGCTGCAAATGCCATTAGGCTGAATGCGTTGAGTTTCCGGTCCTGAATCGGGTTGCGGAAAACATTATTTCCGGACTAGACTGCTTGGAGTGAACGTAATGGATGTTCGAATGAACGTGAGGTTCGGAAGTCCCTGAATGAAGGGACGGAAAGAGCCTGATGTCCGGAAAACCACGAATGAATGAAGGTCCGGGAGAGGGGGACCGTTGTCTCGGAGGCGGGGAGGGACACGGGCAAGGAGGACGCGGCAGGCGTCCACTGCCCGTGTCCGGGGCGCAGCAGGCCCGAAAGGCGCGGGGCCCGCTAGAGGACGGTCGTCTCGTAGCCGGCCTCGGTCACCTTCTCGGCCAGGGTCCGGGCGGGGACATCGGAGGAGAGTGTCACCAGGGCCGTGCCGGCCTTCAGATCGACCGCCGCCCTGTCCACACCGGGGATCCCGGAAAGCACCTTCTCGACCCTGGCGCTGCAGTGCCCACATGTCATGCCGTCCACCTTGAGCTTCACTTCCATGATTCCTGCTCCTTTCTCGTCCTGTGCGGGAGACGCGGGGTGCGCCTCGCCGTCGCGTGCGGTCCGTCCGGCATCGGCCCCGCCCCGATTCTGCCCCAGCGCGGCTCCGGAATCAAGTGCCCCGGACACGGCGTCCCCCGGTCCGGCTGCCCGGGACGCCTCCGCCTTCGGGGACCCGGACCCGGGGGCGGCATCGGGAAGGACGGGGGGCCTGAAGAACCTGAGCCTCAGTGCGTTGGTCACCACGCATACGGAACTGAGGCTCATGGCGGCGGCCGCCACCATGGGGCTCAAGGTGATGCCCAGCGCCTTGTAGAGGGCGCCCGCCGCCACCGGGATGCCCAGGGTGTTGTAGCAGAATGCCCAGAAGAGGTTCTGGCGGATGTTGCGCATGACCTTCCGGCCCAGGAGCACGGCGGCGGCGGCGTCCGCCAGGTCGTTTTTCATGAGGACCACGTCGGCGGCTTCCACCGCGACGTCGGTGCCCGAGGCCACCGCTATGCCCACGTCCGCCCTGGCGAGGGCCGGGGCGTCGTTCACGCCGTCTCCGACCATGGCCACCGTGTGGCCCTTGTCCTGGAGAGCCCGGATCTCCCGCTCCTTGTCCTGGGGGAGCACCCCGGCCTTGACCTTCCTAATCCCGCACTGCCTCGCGACGGCCCTTGCCGTCCGCTCGTCGTCCCCCGTCACCATCACCGAGGCTATGCCCATATCCTGAAGGGCCTTCACCGCAGCCGCGCTCCGGGGTTTCACGGTGTCGCCCAGCGCTATGAGCCCCAGGAGCCTGGTCCCGTCCGAGGCGAACAGGGCGGTAAGCCCCTCCTCGGAGAGCCTGTCGGCCCGGTCCAGCAGATCCGCCTCCCCCGGGGCGGCTGCCGGCGGGGAGGCGGCGGCATCTTTCCCGGCGTCCCGCGCCGTTCCCTCGGCTTCCGGCTCCCCGGCGGCCCCTGAGGCGTCCCCGGCCGGCGCGCCGGCCGGATCACGGGCGTCGGCGCCGCCGCCCGTGCCCGCGAGACCCCGGATCACCTTCCGGTTCCCTATGTGGTAGAGGGTCCCGTCCATGACGCCTGACAGGCCCTGGCCGGGGAGCTGCTTCCAGTCCGCGACCTCGCGCCAGGCCAGCTTTCTCTCCTCGGCGAAACTGACCGTCGCCCTGGCGAGGGGATGCTCGGAGAGCCTCTCCAGGGAGTAGAATACGGTGAGCAGCTCCTCTTCAGACACGCCGGGGGCGGGGACCACGCTCTTCACGGCGGGCCTGCCTTCCGTCACGGTCCCGGTCTTGTCCAGAACGGCCACGGTGACTGAGGCCGCCGTCTCGAGGGCCGCGGCCGACTTGAAGAGCACTCCCATCCTGGCCCCGGCCCCGGTGCCCACCATGACCGCCGTGGGGGTGGCCAGGCCCAGTGCGCAGGGGCACGAGATGATGAGCACCGATATGGCCATGGAGAGGGCCGTCCCGGCAGGGGAGCCGGCCATGAAGAACCATATGACGAAGGTGGCCGCGGCCAGGAAGATCACCGCGGGCACGAAGATCCCGGAGATCCTGTCGGCGAGGCGGGCCACCGGGGCCCTGGAGCCGGTGGCCTCGTCCACCAGGCGCACTATCTGGGCGAGCACCGTGTCCTCGCCGGTGCGGTCGACCGTCACCTCCAGCCGGCCCGAGGAGAGGACGGTGGCGCAGGAGACCCTGTCCCCGGGGGCCTTGTCCACCGGGAGGCTCTCGCCGGTCAGGGCGGACTCGTCCGCCGCCCCGTAGCCGGCGGACACGGTGCCGTCCGCGGCCGCCGATTCCCCGGTCCTTACCACCATGAGATCCCCTGGCTTCAGCTCGCCTGCCGGGATTTCCTGTTCGGTCCCGTCCCGGACGACCGTCGCGGTCCTGGGCGCGAGCGCCATGAGCCCTTCGACCGCGAGGCCGGTCCTCGCCTTGGCGCGGGTCTCCAGCATCCTCCCCATGGTGACCAGGGTGAGTATCACGGCCCCGGACTCGAAGTAGAGCATCATGGAGGCCTCGTGCAGGCCGTGCCCGTCCCCCTTCCCCAGGGCGGCCATCATGGCGTAGATGCCCGCGCAGCCGTAGACGGAGGCCGCCCCCGACCCCACGGCTATGAGAGTGTCCATGGTGGGGGCACGGTGCATGAGGGCTCCGAGGCCCCTCGAGAAGTAGCCCCGGTTGGCGTGGAGGACCGGAAGAAGGAGCAGGAACTGCGTGAAGGCCCACGGGAGCGCCCCGGCGTCTCCGCGGAAGAAGGGCGGGAGGGGCCAGCCCAGCATGTGGCCCATCGCGAGATAGAAGAGCGGCGCGGTGAAGGTCAGGGACAGCCTGAGCCTGGCGGCCGTCTCGCGGGCCTCCCTGGCGAACCGCTCGGAGGGGCTCTCGGCGGGAGCCGTCCCGGGCTTTCCCTGAAGATCCGGCGAGGCCCCGTAGCCGGCCTTCTCTATTGCCGAGATCACCTGGGACGCCGTGAGCGCCGGGCCGTGCTCCAGCACCAGGGTTGACTTCAGGAGGTTGACGTCGGCGCGTTCGGCGTCCGGGAGGGCGCTCACGGCCTTTTCCACCCTGGCCGCGCAGGCGGCGCAGGTCATCCCGGTCAGGGTGAAGCGGGTGCGGGGCACGGGGGGGCTCCTTTCGTTTCATGCGCCGGCGGGTGTCAGGCCGGCTATCCCGGGGCTGAAGGGTTTCCGGCGCGGCATGCGGGGCGGTCCCCGGAGCGGGGGGCGTCCGGAGGACTGAGAACGGGGGATGGAGATCGGTCGGCTGGCGGTCTGTCCGGTCCGTCGGGGATGGAGGCGCGGGGCGGAGGCACCGCCCCGCCGAGGTCTGCCCGGACCGTCGGGGATGGAGGAGCGGGGCTGGGGAGCTTCCGCGAAGAGGTCTGCCCGGTCCGTCGGGGATGGAGGCGCGGGAGGGACGTAGCCGTGCCGAGGTCGCCCCGGGGTCGGCGTGCCGTTCAATTTTTTCGGTAGGGGCTCCGGCCGAACCGGGGGAAGGAGGATCCCTGGGAGGACAGTCCCGGGCGTCCTCCCGGCGATGGTCCCGTGAAGTGCCGTTTCTGGAGGTCACGGGGCGTTCGGGAATCTGTCTGAGAATAGGCATCGGCGGACGGAAAGTCAAACTCCTTAAGGCCCGGAAAGATAATACTTTGACGCGTGCGAGAATTAGCGGCGATTGCGGGGGAGGTCCGGATCGGACTGCGTGAGGCATGGGAGGGGGTAGAGGTGAGCCTTGGGGGATGAGGCGCGGGAAGGGGCGAGGAGCGGCATCCTGGCGGATGAGGCCGTAATTTCGTCAGATTTGTTGGGAATGGAGGGGGATGCCGCTTGACGGCAGAATGTCGGCAGGAGTGAGCCGTAGGATGTTGACGGGACCGCATGGATAATTTATTGATTTTAAGTGATATTTTACCGACGGATCATGGACTCCTCGGCCTGGAGAAGATTGAGGTCACGTGAAGGTACTGCATGTTGTGCCTCCAGGGAGACGGCTATGGCAGAGGAATTGTCCCGAGGCAGGCGGTGCGCTGAAGCGTAGTTTGAAAATATTCTTTGCTTTTGCCCGGTTTCCCCCTTGATTTTTCAGGAGACAGGTATTACTGAATGAATTGGCCGGATGGCCGCAGTTTTCCCGAGATTGGCAGAAACCGCCGAGTTCCCGGCACGCGGACGATACCCATGTTCCGGGCCGTAGCGCTGCCCCCGTCCGTCCTCCCGGAGTCGGCATTAGCCTTTGCCGTATGAAGATACGTGTCCCGCCGGGTCCCGTCAAATCAGTACAGGTTGGCTGTCAGGCCTGCAGCCGAGACTGCGGGCACGGCATCTGCCCGGTCCTTACGCGGAGGTGGCCGTCCACGCCGAAGGTCCGGATAAATCGGAAAACCCCGGCATTGATCGAAGCATTTTTGTGGCATCCGGATCATGACTTCCGGTCGACATGCCAAGCCAGAATTTGCCTTAATACGCTGCGCATTACGTGAATGCCGGATCTGTTTTGCGGAGCGTTTCGGACATCTTTTCCGGCACTTCCCTCAAGCTTCTCTACCGCTTACCCCTGGACCTATTTCAGCTGGTAAGCTTATGTTTTTAAAGGAGTTTTGATGTTCTTTAGCGTTTCTTCCAGAGCCCATACAGCAACGTTTCTGGGCTTTTCCTTCCATGAATCGGATCAGCCTGGATTCCGGGACTCAATGATGCGTTTATGTACGCTAAACGCGATGATTGCTTCAGGTCCATAAGCCAGGGACATGCCTTTCGGCGGAAGGACGACGGCTGACGTTCCGCACTCATCGATGCCGCTCCCGGAGACCCTCCCGGTGACTCTCCCAGATACCCTCCCAGAGACCCGCCTGGAGGTACTGCGCGGAAACCGTCCTGCCGAAGGTCTGACGAGGCACCGCCGTTCCGGAAGGTGAAGGGCGGCCGAAAAGTGATGAGCATCCGCTCGTGCGCCGGGAAGCCTTCCCGGATCGGTCGCTTCCTGGCCTTCCCCCTCTTCATTTCCATGCGTTTCCGACACCTCCCCTGCAGTTTTGCAGTAGCTGGACATGGCTCAGTCAGGTTCCCGAACCTGTTTCCTGTCCCATCTGTTTCATCTGTCTCCGCTCTTCCGGACCTTCTGCGGGGGGCGAAGTTCTCGTCCACGGCGTCCGGTCCCGTCGGCGAGCGCGTGACGGCGATCGGGCGCCGTCACGTAGACGTCTCGGACGTATTCGAGGCTTCCTGTCTCAATGTACTTTCTGGCACGCCGGGGTGAAGGGTCATTCCATGGTCCCATTGTCCCGGCGACCCGGGTCTTCAAAGGTTGTCGGGACTTGCCATGGCACCGGGCATTTCCCTCTCACCGCTTTTTCGGAGGTTTACGTGACCGCGATCTGGAAAGATGGCCATGGCAACCCTATAGAGATGTCCGGGGTTGACAGTTCCGGCATCTCAGCATTCCACGGCCGTGCCGGCTCTTCCGGCCCTTCCGGCCCTTCCGGGCTTCCGGGAATTCCCGCTCCGCCACCCCGTCCCCGGAGGACGCGTCTCGCGCACTGCTCCGAGGTGGGGAGCATGCACGCCTGGAAGAGCGCCATACCGGCCGGCCCGCCTCCTCCCCTGTGGAGGCTGGTAAGGGGGGCGGGGGGGATGCCGACGGCCTGCGACATTGCCCTGGCCGTCCAGGCGGAGTTCGGGTGGCTGGACATGAGGACGGTTCTTCAGAGGCCGCCGAAGGGGGTGCTCTCCGCAATCTTCAGCATGCTGGGGATGCTCCTGGCTGACGGGGATCCGAGAAGCGGGCGGGACGTGTTCTCTCCGGAATCGCCCTTCTGGCCCCGCGGCTTCGAGGTGCCGGGGCCTGAGGACTATGTCGGGGCCCGCAGGTGGATGGTCCGCAACTACGGGGAGATCCAGGAGGAGCTCGTCGGGCGTCACGGGGGAACGTCGGGCGTTCTTCTCTGCGGTCTCTCGGAGCTTCCCCCGGGACCTGGTTCCGGCAACCCGTCCGGCGGGCTCATGAGGCCCTCCGAACGCGGGGGGCTCCTTTACCGCCTCCTCATGGATCCGGACGGGAGGCCGCTTTCCGTCCGGGTCTACAGGAGGCCCCCCCGGCCGGACGGGGAGGGGGGGCCGGACTCCGTCCGGGAGCGCGCGGGCGGGCCGGCGCGCGGCCGGGACGGGGATTTCTGCCGGGGGCGGAAGTCTTCAGGGGCATCGGGGGCCGCAGAGCCCCTGGCACCTGGCTCCCCGTGGGTACCCGCCCCGGAGGACTTGCCGGGGAACGCCGGGCCGATGCTGAGGAACCTGGACGATATGGCCGGCGCCCGCGGGCTCGAGAGGATCGTCATGCTCGGCGACGCGGCCTCGGTGCCCGACTCCTGGGGATGGAAGATAGAGGAGCTGAGGCGCCGCGACTGGAACCCCTACACGGAGATTGCCGTGGCCGACATGCTCTCCCGGTCCGGAATGACGCCCCGCGATCCCGTGAGGACGGGCTGCGCCGTTCCCGTGAGGCTCCCGGGCCTGCACAGGGCCGGTAGGTTCCTGGCATTCGAATGCCCCGGGCTCGCCCGGGAAAGGAGGGCGGAGAGGGCCAGGGACATTGACGCCCTCCGCGAGACCTCGGCCCTGGCGGAGCGATCCTGTTCGGAGAGGGGGATACGCTCCCCTTCGGCCAAGATGCTGGTCCTCCGTTCCCTGCTCCCCCCCGGAGAACTCGAGAGGCTCTCCCCCTTCGCCGCACCCGGCTTCGACCGCAGGGGCAGGCTCCAGGTCTTCGCCGACCCGGAGGCCGCGCTGGCCGGGTCCCCGGCCGACTGCATGTGCATAGCCCGCACCAGGCTCAAGGCAATGACCCTCGACGCGGAAAAGGTCAGGAACCTCCTCTCGCTCCACATGGTCGGCCGCCAGGAGCTGGAGCGGCCTTTCGCGGACGGGAGACTCCGCCCGGCCCCGCCCGGCTGCGGACAGATGAAGATCAGCATCACCCTGGCCCTGCTCGCCTCCTACGTCAGGTGGAACCTCAGGAACGTCGTGGGGCCAGACCTTTCCGACGGCCTTTGCCCCTGAATCCCGGGCAGCGAGGGGGCGGCTTCCATGTCGTACCCGTCCTGCCCTGTCCGCCGCCTTTCTCGTCCTGCCGCGCGAAGCTCGCGGCTTCCTCCCGGTCAGTGATCGCTTACCTGTCCTGCAACGCTGTTCTCCCTGTCTCCCCGGCCGGGGACCGCCTTCCCGCCCGGGCCCGCGACAACCACCGTACTGCCCTGTCCTGTCCTGTCCCGCTTCAGGACTGAGATGCTCCCCTTTTCCTGGACACGTTTTATGATAAACCCCATGCGGCTTGCGGCACCCCGGCCCATGAAAGCCGCGTCGTGCAGCGCGGCTACATGTAGCGGCGTCCCCGGCGCCGGGGCCCCCTCAATCTGGAGGCTGCCCATCAAAACGGCTTTAAGTATCCCGACAAGATAAGAACTCACCTCTTAAACCTGAAAGATCTTGCCGAGGAACACGGCGGCAAGATTCCTGACGAGAAGATCCCCAGGACTTTGAGGCGGTACAAAACGATCGTCGAGCTGGGCTATGCGGAGACCGGGTGCCGGGAGTGGTCCAGGAAAACCGCAGAGCGACGGCGAGGAACTTGCTCGCGTGTCTTGACATATATCGCGCATACGTGCTGGCATTTGCTTTCAACGAGGAAGTTCCGTTCACGAATAATTTGGCGGAACGTGGACTGAGGCCCTTGAAATCGCACGACAAGTCATCTGGTACCTTCAAAAATTATAACAGCGCCCAGGGTTA